>NZ_JBXFWM010000019.1:0-69669 GCF_056856655.1 Stenotrophomonas sp. STEN033 | reverse complement strand
CGCTGCTTGGGCAGACAGTGCTCGATGGTGGCGAATTGCTCGGGTGTGATCTCCATGCCAGAGATTGTCCCGCGCAGTCGCAGAAATCGCCATTAGTGTTAACACGCCCTAACTCCAGGAGCTTCACGATGCACCATCTTCATTCCCACCGCGCCCGGCAGCAACGTGCCACCACCATCGCCATCACGCCATCGGTCACCCGCTGGCACCCCGCGGCGCGAGCCGCTGGTTGGACACTGCTGGCCATGACGCTGACCGTCTTCGTGGTGTTCAGGCTCGGCTGACCACCGCCATCCACCGCTCTCCATGGCCCCTTAAGGAGGACCAAGCCAATGAACCACCCAGTTTTCCGGCACTACCCCCGCAACAGCCCTCAGGCCGCCGGGCGCATCCTGGCCACCGCCTTGCTGGCCAACGGCGACATCAAGGATGTCGAATGGCAGCGACTGGCCGACACGCAGGCCTTCGAACGGCTCGATCTGCATGGCCTGCAATGGCATGTCGTTCTGGACGAGTTGTGCCAGGACCTGATGACCGGTGTTCGCCCGGGGCGGGATATCCTGATCGACGGTCCGACGCTCGCCGCCTGGCTGGACGAGATCGATAACGTCGCGTTGCAGGCGCTGGTGATCAAGCTTTGCGCTCAAGTCATCGAGGCCGACGGCGAGGTGCACCCGGGCGAGTCGATGTTGTTGCGCGCGGCACTTGAGCGGTGGGTGCTGCCGATGGAAGACCAGGAGTGTGTCGAACCACTGGTCTACGGCCTCGACTTTCAGGTGGTGCCGCGCCCTGGCATCTCGATGCCGGGCTAACGTTCGATCAAGCATCAGGCGATTCCCCTTCCCCCATTCTCCATTCCCGAGGCCGGCCGCGCTGCAGCGCTGTCGGCCTTGTTGTTTGTCGAGCTGACCAACAAAGGTATAATTCCCGCAACAGCTTGTCTGCTGTGCGAAGAGAGAACAACATGAAATATGTCTACTTGGCCCTGCTGCTCGCCATGACGGCTGTCGTTTTTCTCTTCAAGTTCCAGAACCTCGACACTGTGACCGTGCAGTTCCTGTCTGCGAGCTTGACGCTACCGCTGTCGTTGCTGCTGCTGGCGGTGTACGTGCTGGGCATGCTGACGGGAGGCACGCTCCTGTCCATGGTTCGCAGCTGGGTGCGCGGCGCCACCTCGAAACCTCCCTTGAGCAACTGAGCCATGGCGACTTTGCGGCAATGACTTTTCTTCTGTTCGCGGGGGGGCTCCTGGCCTTGGTTGCCGGCGCCTTCATCCTCGTGCGCGGTGCGTCGCTCCTGGCATTGCGCCTGGGTCTGTCGCCGCTGGTGGTGGGTCTCACGGTGGTGGCTTTTGGCACCAGTGCACCGGAGATGGCCGTGACAACCGGCGCAGTGCTGGCCGGGCAGGGCGGGCTGGCGGTGGGCAACGCCGTGGGCAGCAACATCTTCAACGTGCTGTTCGTCCTGGGCCTGGCCGCGCTCATCACGCCGCTGGCGGTGCACCGGCAAGTCATCCGCCAGGAGGCGCCGATCATGATCGGCGGCGCCGTGTTGCTCATCGTCCTGGGCCTGGACGGATCGTTGGGGCTGTTCGACGGATCGCTGCTGCTCGGCCTGCTGATGGCCTACACCGCGTTCCTGGTCCGGCAGTCGCGCGCGGAGCCGGCCGCGACCGGTCCCGACGAGTACGCCGACACACTGCAGCCGGCCAAGGCGGGGCGGTGGGACGCCCGGCTGCCGGCACAGCTCGGTCTGATCGTCGCCGGGCTGGTGCTGCTCGTGCTGGGATCGGATTGGCTGGTGCAGGCGGCAGTCATCTTCGCGCGTGCACTCGGTCTGTCGGAGGTGATCATCGGCCTGACCATCGTCGCCTCGGGCACTTCGCTGCCGGAGGTGGCGGCATCGGTAGTGGCCAGCCTCAAGGGCGAACGCGACATCGCCGTGGGCAACGTGGTGGGCAGTTGCGTGTTCAACCTCTTTGGCGTCGTTGGCCTGGGGGCCGTCGTGGCGGCTGTGGGCACCGGTGCCGCGCTGCCGCTGCCGCCGGACGTGGCCCGGTTTGATCTGTGGGTCATGCTCGCCGCACTGGTGGCTTGCCTGCCGGTCTTCCTGACCGGTCGCGAGATCGCCCGTTGGGAGGGCGGCCTGTTCCTGGGCTACTACGTCGCGTATGTGGCCTACCTGGTGCTGGCGGCGCAGCGCCATGACGGCGTCCAGGCCTTCGGCGACGCGATGCTGGGGTTCGTGGTGCCGCTGACCATCGTCACGCTGGGCGTGACGATGTTGCGGCGGGCGGGGCGCTGAGCGTGGGCACGCCGCTTCTGAGCTCGGCGGCCGATGGCGGCATGGGGCTGGCCTCTCGTGCCGCCTTCACGGCGCTGCCTCTGGCCGCGCTGGGCGTCGTGGTGGGCATGTTGTTGTGGCTGCAGCTGCCGACGGGTGGTGCGCTCGAGTGGATACCGGCGCTGGGCATCTCGCTGGCCTGGCGCATCGACGGCCTGGCGGTGCTGATGCTGCTGATGATCACGGCTGTGGGCAGCGCGGTATTCGTCTACGCCGGCGGCTACTTCGCAAGCCACCCGGGGCAACGGCGGCTGTTCGTGCAGCTCACGCTGTTCATGGTGGCGATGATCGGCTGCGTCACTGCTGACAATCTGTTCACGCTCTTCCTGTTCTGGGAAGCCACCAGCGTGCTGTCCTTCCTGCTCGTCGGCTTCCACCATGAACGCGCGGTCAGCCGCAAGGCGGCGCAGCAGGCGCTGCTGGTGACAGGCACCGGCGGCCTGGCGCTGCTGGCGGGCTTGATCCTGATCGGGCAGGTGATGGGCACCAGCACCATCAGCGTGATCGTCGAACGCCTGCCGGCCACCGCGCCCACCCCGCTGCTGACGGCGGGTGTCCTGTTGGTGATCGTGGGCGCCTTCACCAAGAGCGCGCAGTTCCCGTTCCACTTCTGGCTTCCCAACGCGATGGCCGCGCCAACACCGGTGTCGGCCTACCTGCATTCGGCCACGATGGTGAAGCTGGGTGTGTACCTGCTGGCGCGGCTGGACGCCGGCCTCGACGACTGGCTGCTGTGGCAGGTGCTGCTGCAGGGCGCGGGTTCGATCACCGCCGCCTGGGGCATGATGCTGGCGCTGCGCGAGCGCGACCTCAAGCGCATCCTGGCCTGGTCGACGGTGGCCACGCTGGGCACCTTGGTGGCGCTGGTGGGCATGCCAGGCGAAGGTGCTGCGGTGGCTGTGGGCGCGCTGCTGCTGGCGCATGCGCTGTACAAGGCGCCGCTGTTCTTCGTCGCTGGCAATGTCGATCATGGCACCGGCACCCGCATCATCGACCGACTGGGCAACCTGCGCCACGCCATGCCGTGGACCGCGGCGGCGGCGGCGCTGGCCGGCATGTCGATGGCCGGCATCCCCTTGTCGTTCGGCTTCGTGGTGAAGGACCTGATCGGCGACGCCAAGGCGGCCGACAACGTGCTGGCTTTCGCGCCGCTGGCCAACACGGTGTTCTCGGCCATCGCGGTGGCCGTGGCCGGTGTCGCCGCCGTGCGCGTGTTCTGGCACCGCGCGCCCGAGCCCGCGCTCACCGGCGTGCATGAGGCCGGTCCCGCGCTGGTGCTGCCGCCCATGGTGCTGGCCGCCTTCGGCGTCGCGCTGGGGCTGTTCCCGGCCTGGGCCCAGCCGATGGTAGAAGCTGCGGGGGTGGCCATGACCGCCGGCGACGACCCTGTGCTGGCGCCGCTGGCGCGGGCACTGCTGGCAGAGTCGCTGACCTTTGCCACCACGCTGGCGCTGGGTGCGATCGTCTATCTGCTGTGGGACGTGCTGCACCGCATGGTGGATGCGGTTGCCCCGCGGCTAGCCACCTTCGGCCTTGCCAGGCTCTACGAACGTTCCCTGGACTGGATTCCGCGTCTCGCTGCGTTCAGTACGCGGGCGTTGCAGCACGGACGCTCGCCAGGTTACATGGCCGTGGCGGCGGCCGCGGCGGTGCTGGCCATCGGGCTCCCGCTGGTGGCAGCCGCGCCCACGCTGGCCTGGCCGGCCTGGTCTGCGCCGCCATTGGGCGTGGCCGGTGCCGTGCTACTGATCGCTGTCGGCGCCATGGCGGCCGCCACGCTGAAGGACCGCCTGGTGCTGCTGCTGGGTGCCGGTCTCGTGGGCTACGGCAGCGCAGTGCTGTTTCTCTTTGCGGGGGCGCCGGACGTCGCCTTCACACAGGTGGTCGTTGAGACGGTGTTCGTCATCGTCGTTGCGGCGGTGCTGTTGGCGTTGAAACGCCAAGGCAAGGCCATGAGCGTGCCCGAGCCGGTCTGGCGCCCGATGGCGCTCGTGCTGTCGCTGGCCTTCGCCACCGTGCTGACCGCGCTGCTGCTGGCCGCCGTGGCGCTGCCCTTCGACGACACGCTGTCGCGCTGGTTCGGCGAGCACAGTGTGCCGGCCGCGCAGGGCCGCAACGTGGTAAACGTGATCCTGGTCGACTTCCGAGCGCTGGACACGCTGGGCGAGATCACGGTCGTGATGCTGTCGCTGCTGGCGGCGGTGCCGCTGCTGCGTGCTGTGCGCACCCGGCGCGACACGGAGGCCGGACGATGAACCGCCGGCTGGTCATCCTGGAGGTAGTGGCTAAGCCCCTGTACGTGGTGATCCTGGCCGCGTCGCTGGTGGTCCTGCTGCGCGGCCACAACGAGCCCGGCGGCGGCTTCATCGGCGGCCTGCTGGCGGTGACCGCCAGCGTGCTGTGGGCCGTCGCGCACGGACCCGATGCCGCCACGCAGCGCCTGCCGCTGCGCTCGCCGGTGCGGCTTGCGGCGCTGGGCGTGCTGGTCGGCGCGCTGTCGGGCCTGCCGGCCTGGCTGATGGGCAAGGCCTACCTTACGCACCTGTGGGCCGGTGTGCCGCTGGGCTTCACGACGCTGCCGGTGTCCACGGTGCTGGTGTTTGATCTCGGCGTCTACCTGTGCGTGTGGGGTGCGCTGGGGGGTTATGCCATCGCACTGCTCGACAGCGACGAGGCGGAGGAGGGCGCGCAATGATCTGGGCCGTCGCCTTCGCGCTCTGGATCACGTTGACCGCAGGGCTGTACCTGGCGCTGTCGCGCGACGTGCTGCGCTGCGTGGTGGGCCTGGCGCTGCTGGGCAGCGCGGTGAACCTGCTGCTGCTGGCCGCGGGCCGCCTGGGGTCGGCGCAGCCGGCGGTGATCGAGGCGGGCGGCCGGGTGCTGCAGGAGGCGGCCAACCCGCTGCCGCAGGCGCTGGTGCTGACCGCCATCGTGATCGGGTTCGCGCTGATGTGCTTTGCGCTCGTGCTGGTCATGCAGTTGGTGCGGCGCGTCGGCACCGACGATGCGCTGGCGCTGCGGCTGGTGGAGCCCGAGCCGGCGGACCCCGTGAAGCCGCCGCTGGCCTTCGATGCCGTCCATGCCGACGACGATGCGCGGCCGCAGAGGGCCGACACGTGAGCATCGTCGCCACCGCACCCGTGCTCGTGCCGCTGGCCACCGCGGGCCTGACGGCGCTGTTCTCGGGCCGGTCCCGCACGCAGCAGGCCATCAGCTTCGTCGGCGTCCTGGGCTTCCTGGGGGCGGCGGTGACGCTGCTGGCGCAGGTCAGCGCCAGCGGCCCGGTCGGCGTCAGCTTCGGCGATTGGCCCGCGCCCTACGGCATTCAGTTCCGCTTCGACGGCCTGTCCACCGCCTTGCTGCTGTTGACGGCGCTGATGGGCCTGGTCACGCTGATCTTCCTGGGCAGCGACGCCGACCCCGGTCCGCGCCACCGGCTGCTGCTGCCGCTGCTGCACGGCACGCTGGCCGGCGTGGCCGGTGCCTTCAGCACCGCCGACCTGTTCAACCTCTATGTCTGGTTCGAGGTGATGCTGATCTGCGCCCTGGGCCTGATCGCGCTGGGCGGCCGGCGCGACCAGCTCGATGCCGCCTTCAAGTACCTGGGCCTGAACCTGTTCGGCACGCTCCTGCTGCTGGCCGCCATCGGGCTGCTCTATGCCGCCACAGGGCAGCTCAACTACGGCGGGCTGGCACTGGCGGCGCGCCAGCTCGACCCGGCCCTGCTGCACACGTTGCTGGCGGCGCTGACGGTGGGGCTGCTGCTGAAGGCCGGGGCTTTTCCGCTGTATGCCTGGCTGCCGGCGTCCTACCCCACGCTGCCCGCGCCGGTGCTGGCCCTGTTCGCCGCGCTGCTGGGCAAGGTGGCGGCCTACGCCGTGCTGCGCATGCTGGGCGACGTGTTCATGCCCGAAGGTGCGGCGCTGTACGAGGTGCTGGGCTGGGTGGCGGTGGCCACCATGGTGGCTGGTGTGCTGGGCGCGGCGCACCACTGGGACATGCGGCGCATCCTGGCCTTCCACAGCGTCAGCCAGATCGGTTACGTGCTGCTGGCGGTGGCACTGGGCGGCCCGGCCGGCCATGCCGCGGCGCTGTTCTACACGCTGCACCACAGCCTGGTGAAGGCCAGTCTGTACCTGACCGCCGGCATGGTGGCCAGCGTGGCCGGCAGCTACGACCTGCGGCGCATCGGTGGCCTGGCCGCCGCACGGCCGATGCTGGCGCTGCTGTTCGCGGTGATGGCCTTGTCGCTGGTAGGCATTCCGCCGCTGTCGGGCTTCTGGGCCAAGCTGCTGGTGCTGCAGGAGGCCTTTGCACAGGGGCGCTACACGTGGGCCGCGCTGGCCCTGCTGGTGAGCGTGCTGACGCTCTACTCGATGATGAAGATCTGGACCGAGGCCTTCTGGAAGCCCCATCCCTTGGCCGATGCGGAAGGTGTATGGCCAGCGCGGCGCGTGGCGCTCGCACCGGCCTGGGCGGCGACGGTCAGCCTGGCGGCCGTGACGCTTGCGATCGGATTTGCACCCCAGACACTGATCGAGTTCGCGCAGGCCGCGGCCGCGACGCTGGGCCGGAAATGAACCGCAGGAGCCGCCACATGAATTGCCGTGCCGCATGAACAAGCTCACCGCCGCCGTCCTTTTGCCACTGCGCTTTGGCTGGGCGATGCTCGCCTCGGGCGTGCAAACGGTTGCCGCGATCGTTCGGCGCGGCCTGGCTATCGGCACGGCGCCTGCGGCGACCTTCGTGCGCATCGGCTTCGCGCCGATGAGTCCACAGGGCGCTGCGCTGCTGGTCTGCATGATCTCGCTGACGCCGGGGACGACGGTGATCGACATCGACCTGGTGCGCCGGGAGATGGTGCTGCACATGCTCGACGCGAACAACGCGGCGGCTGAGGTCGACGCCATCCGGCGCGACTTCGAGCCGCCGCTGCTGGCCTGGTTTGGAGAGTCGGCATGAACGGGCTGCTGAACGCGGCCTCGGTGGGCTGGGCCACAGCCGTGCTCACCTTGCTGGCGCTGTGCGCGACCCTGATCGCCACCGTGCGCATCGTGCGCGGGCCTCGGCATGCGGATCGCGTGGTGGCCCTCGACATCTTCCTGGCGGCCGCCGTGGCGCTGTGCGTTGCGGCCTCGCTGGCCACCCGCCGCACCGTGTTCCTCGACGTGGCCATCGGCCTTGCGCTGGTCGGCTTCGTGGGGACGGTGGGGTGGGCACGCTTGATCGAGCGGTCGGCGCCGTCCGATACGCAGGAGGAGCGGCGATGATGACGACCCTGGGCGGGCTGCTGCTTGCTGCTGGCGCGGTGTTGCTGGTGATCGCAGCCTGGGGCGTGATCGTGTTGCCCGATGCACTGGCCCGCCAGCACGCGGCGACGAAGGCGGGCACGTTGGCGCTGACGCTCGTGTGCGTGGGCGCCTTGCTCGTGGCCCAGGACACGGCCTGGACCTGGCGGCTGCTGCTGATCCTGGGTTTTCTGCTGGCGACCTTGCCGGTGGCTTCTCACCTGCTGGCACGGGCTGCAGTGCGCGAAGGGGGTCTGGCTCAAGCGGTCGACGCGGCGGAGTTCGTCTCCAACACGGACTGGGACGGAACGCCTGACTGAAACAGGTGTTCCGTCAGCGCCTGATTGAACTCAGCCAAGAGCGTTGAATTGCTGCCGTTCAAATCAAGCTGCCAGTTATTCTGAACAACGAGCATGCATACACCGAAGTCGCGGGGGTTTCGGTGACGAGACTGACGAACTGGTTGTCGGTATAGAAGTCCCCGGCAATATGGGGTCTGGTGCAGGCGGCTACGAGGGAAACCTTGGTCGAGCGCATGGCTGGCGCCACCTGTACGTACTGTGCTTTGGCCCGCTGGGTCGAGGTGTATTCATTGCTTTCGTTTGTAGCTTGTTCTTTGACATCGGTGGTTCTCGCAGAACTTGATGTTGTTTGGTGCGAGAGATTGGCGTTCGCGTCTCGGCGTACCTCCGTCGGGCTCTGCGGGCTGCGCCCCGCGCCCCTGCGGGTCGCAGCCATTCGGCTCCGATCTCTGACGCACTCCGGCCGTCGGTGGGCCCCCGGCCTGCGCGCTGCGCTTGCCTGTTTCGTGCCTGCTTGTGTGGTGGGGCTGGCTTGCTGATCCCTTCATCCTTGCACACCGTTCTCGCTGTCAAGGTCTGCGCGTCCTGTGGTCGCTGGCGGCCGTTCGGCCGTCTTCGAACCTGTGACCGCTGCGCTGCGGCGTGCCGTTTCCGGTCTCGGGCAATCCCGCCCGATCACCGGAGTTGGTCATGGACGACAAATCACACGTTTCGCTGGAGCAGCAGCTTTGTCTGGTGTGCGGCACTGCTTTTGATACCGGCAACATCTTGCTCGACCGGCGCCTGCGCGCGAGCATGAAGCACCACACGACGACGGGCTGGGGGCTGTGTCCCAAGCACCAGCGCCTGTTTTCGGAGGGCTTCGTGGCCTTGGTCGAATGCGATCCGCAGCGCAGCGGAACGCCGTCGGGTTCGGGCCTGATGAAGCCTGATCAGGCGTACCGCACCGGGCGGCTGGCGCATTTGAAGCGGGATGCCTTCGCCCGGGTGTTCAACGTTCCGGTCGCGGCCGAGCAGCCGTGTGTCTTTGTCGAGCTTGGCGTGATCGAACAACTGCAGGCGATGGTGCCTGCGACAGATTGACGCTGCGTTGAGGCCTTGTGGCGCCGCCCCGTACATCGCGGGAGCGGCGCTTTTCTGATGCTGTGCTGCGCTGTTGGGGTTGACCCTCAACCCAATGGGCCGACCCCTTTCTCTCCGGCAGTGCTGCGCGATTCGCACCCCCTGCGCGCCGGTTTCACCGGCTTGCCTGGCCTTTGCGGGCGCTCCCCCCGTCAAGGGCCGCTGCGGCGCCCGTGTCCTCGGCTGCGCCTGCGGGCCGCGCCAGCGCCTTCGCTTCCTCCCTTGACGGCGCACCCGCGCCGGCCCCAGCTGCTGCCCATGGCCGCGAAGGGCTTCGCGGCCCCTGCGGAGCCCAACACCCAAGGAGAGCGCCCATGCACAGCAACGACTGACTTCCCAACCTTTTCACTATGTCTTCCATTGTTTGAACAAGGTCCCCTTGTGGGACAGGAGATTTCACATGAACACCGTTACCGAGGGTTGGCCGTTAATTCGGGAAAAGTCCGACAATCTTCGGTAACCGATTGTCGCTGCAGCAATTTCGCCACCGCAGATCAGTGAGACGTTGTGTTCCTTCGCCGCGCCGCTGGCGCCCATTACTTCAGAGGAAGGTCTTGGGTCGCCTCTTCGGCTGCAGGCGGACGCACGCGACGCTTGCCGGTGCGCTCGACGGGCTCCGTCGCCGGCGTCAATGTCGCATCACGCTGAGCCCACGCGGCCTGCATGCCTTCAAACCGAGCCTGGGTTCGCTCGCGTTCGAGTTCGGAATCGCGTAGCTCTCGGCGCGTTTGCTCAAGTTGCGATCTCGCCTGGTCCAGGTGGGACTGCAGCACCTCTGCGTCTGTGATCGCCTTTGCCGTTCGCTGTTCGAGGGATGTCACTTGTGCCGGAAGCGGTCGCAAGGATTCCAGTTCTTCACGAGCTTTGCGGACCTCGCGTTCGGCCTCCGTCAACGCCTTCTGCTGGTGCGTGGTCTGTTCAAGCAGGCGGCCGTTATCACGATTGAGTCTCAGCAGCTCCGCGTTCTTGGCGGTGACCTGGTCCGCGGCCTGGCGGAGTTCGACCTGCAACGCCTGAAGGGCCTGTTCGTGCTGACGTTGCTCGCGTGCCCTTTGCTCCTGCGCCTGGGCCCGGAAGTGGTCAACGTCAGCGCCCACGACGAGCCGCGCAGCCCCGAGCAGAAGCGCCGTGCGATGAGCTGGGCGCAACGGCTCAAGCGGGTCTTTTCCATCGACATCACCACCTGCGCCCACTGCGGCGGCGCGGTACGGATCGTCGCCAGCATCGAAGAACCCACCGCCATCCGCGCCATCCTCGCCCACTTCGAGAAACACGGCGCGCTGGAGCAAGCGCACTACCGGCCCGCACCGCGCGCCCCGCCGCCGGCCGCGTGATGAGGTGCCGGCCACACAGCCGGCAGCCAAGCCAGAGTCCGATCCGATGCGGCCACGACCCCGCAGGGCTGCGCTCGGCCCTGTGCCGGGATTCGGTGAGAAATGGCTACGCACTGAGCCGCTGCGCGGCCCCGCGATGTCGAAAACCCACGCATGAACCCCCGATCTGTGCCCGATCTGTGCCCAAAGCGGCGCTTGCGCGGCCGCTTCCTACCCGCCAGACTCGCAAAAAAGGGCGGTTGAACTTCCTATACCCGCTTCCGCATCGCCGGCCGGCTGAACTACGCCGACACCGACGACCATCGCGACCGCCTGGCGAACGCGCGCTTCATCGAAGGCAACGCCGGCTTCGCCTGGCGGCCGTGGGATAGCGCGCGCTGGGAAATGTTCGGCCGCTACACCTACCTGTACGACCTCTCCAGCCTGGGCCAGCGCGAGCAGGACTACGACCAGAAAACCCAGGTGCTGTCGGTGGAAGGCGTCTACCGCCACGACCAGCATTGGGAAGTGGCCGGCAAGCTCGCCCGGCGCGAGGGCGAGGTGCGCTACGGACGCGGCAGCGGGCCGTGGTTCGACTCGGCCACCGACTTCGCCGCGCTACAGCTGCGCTACGAGGTGGTCTACGCCTGGCACGCGCTGGCCGAATACCGCTGGCTGGACGTGCAGGCCGGCGGCACGCGGCAGGGCTGGCTGGTCGGACTGGACCGCGACATCGGCAAGAACTTCCGCATCGGCGCCGGCTACAACTTCACCGAGTTCAGCGACGACCTGACCGACTTCGACTACGACCACGAGGGCTGGTTCCTCAACATGGTCGGGATGTACTGAGGGTGCCGGTCCACGCAAGACCGTCGACGTTCAGCCGTCCACGGTCTCCTCGCCGCCATCCTTGGACAGCTCTTCGGCCCGGCGCTCATCCAGGTGGCGCTGCAGGCGGGCCACGTCTTCGGGCGACCAGTCGTCGATGCCGGTGACTTCCAGCCAGGCGTTGATGTAGTGCGATGGCGCGTAGACGTGGCCGAAACCCATTGGTGCGCTCATCGACAGCGAAGTATCCATTGCCATCTGCATCATCGTCACGACCGGATACCAGCGCATCGCCGGGGATACGTCCGGCGGGCGCGGGGCATCGAGCAGTTCCGGTTCGCGGAAGAAGCCGTGACGGTCGAAGAACGTCACCGCGTCGCTGCCGTACTGCAGGTAGACCACGCGCATCGGGCCCCACGGCGTGCCGGGCGGGGTGGAGCTGCCGTCCTGGTTCATGAAGCGGACGAACGAGCCGTCCTGGAACTGCGGCAGCCACACCGGCGAACCGGGATTGCGCGAGCGGGTCAGCCCGGCCCACTTGCTGGCGGCGAACGGAGGTCCGCTCCAGACCGCGCCATCGAATGGTTCGCCGAGCAGCTCGAACATCTCGAACGAGCGTTCCGAATTGAGCGCGCCCAGGCTCAGGCCGTGCAGGTACAGCTTCGGCCGCCGCTCGGGCGGCAGCGTGCGCCAGTAGCCGTAGACCTCGCGGAACAGTGCGCGCGCGGTGACCCCGCCTGTGTCCGGATCCAGGAACAGCGTCAGCGGACTGGACAGGTACGAGTACTGCACCGCGACGCTGGCCACATCGCCGCGGTAGAGATATTCGATGCCGTCGATGCCGGACGGGTCGACCCAACCGGTGCCGGTCGGAGTGATGATGATCAGCGCCTTGCGCTCGAAGCCGCCGACGCGCTTGAGTTCTTCCAGCGCCAGCTGGGCGCGCTCTTCGGGCGTGTCGCCGGTGGGCAGGCCCGCGTACACGCGCAGCGGCGCCTTGGCGCCGGGACCGGCGTAGGCGGCGAGTTCGTCGGCGGTGGGGCGGGCATCGACGTAGCGCCGGCCCATGCGCCCGAGCTGGTTCCAGGCCACTAGCGACTGCGCGCTGCCGGGGCTGTCCCATTCGGTCGGCGGCGGCATGTCGGGCGGGATCAGTGCATCGGCCTGGCGATAGGAGGCGTCCAGGGTGTCCAGCAACGAGGACAGGATCACGCCGTTGACCAGGCCCACCAGCAGCAGCACGCCGGCGATCGCACCGACCACGTGCGCGATCCGTCGCGGCACCTTGCGGGTGACCAGGCGCATCACCGCCTTGATGATCATCAGCGCGATGCGGCCCAGCACGACCAGCAGCAGCGCCACGACCGCCGCACCCGCGAGTACGCCCAGGATGCGCGATGGACCGGCGGGAGCCAGGTGCATCAGTTCGCGGACGATGTTTTCCCAATGCTGGCTGCGCCAAAGCGCGAGCGCGGCGATGACCGCGCAGGCGACGACCGCGATACGGCGGCGACGCGGCTGTCCCGCCGGCCCGGGGAGCGGCAGCTCCAGGTATCCCCACAGCCAGCGCAGCAGCACGCCCAGGCCGTAGCCGGCGGCCAGGCACATGCCCGACAGCACCGCCTGCGCGACCGTGATCCGTGGCGTGAGGCTGGGCGTGAGCGAGGCGGCGAAGAACAACGTCCCCAGCACGAGCCCGGTATTGCCAAGGCGCGCCAGCAGCGAACGCCGGAGCCGGGTGAACCAGCCATCGGATGTAGTACCGGAAGCGAGTGCAGCGTCGTCGTCCTGTCGCATCAAGTATCCCCTGCGAGTGGTCCCCTTGGGCCAATATACCGGACACGGATAGGCGTTTTAACCGCATGAGGCCAAGTATCGCACCGCGGAAGCGCCATCAAGCCGGCTGAGACACTCGATTTTCCCGCCCAGGTGTCAGGTTCACCACCAGGGTTTGGCGTTCAGGAGAGTGATTTGCGGCGCTCGGCGTGTACCGGGCGCAGAGCCAGTTCGCGGCAAGTCAAAATCGCCGCTTTGTTCATTCACCAACTGATGCGCTGATCGACCTCAAAGTCCGGTGCCGGTTGCGCCGCTAGGTCCCAGTCTGCTGGCTCGGTTTGCGCCCCGTCATCCATCTGCGCATCACTACAGTCATCCCACAGCGGTGGCCCGCGCGCCGGGGAGATGCGGGGTGGCTCTGAATCTGCCCCGATGTGGTCCAGGATGTGCCGGATGTCAGCGCTGTGCGTAATGAACGCGATGATGCGCATATGCCCGCCACACAGCGGACACAAGAGGGGGAACACCTCGTAGATGCGGGCGATCAGCACCGCCCACAGGTAGTGCGC
This sequence comes from Stenotrophomonas sp. STEN033, assembly GCF_056856655.1. Lineage (NCBI taxonomy): Bacteria > Pseudomonadati > Pseudomonadota > Gammaproteobacteria > Lysobacterales > Lysobacteraceae > Stenotrophomonas > Stenotrophomonas sp. STEN033. The sequence continues at coordinate 56,128 of NZ_JBXFWM010000019.1, read as the reverse complement.
TGCACGCTTGGGCAGCACCGGCTCGCTCTGGGATGGCAGCGCGCTGCTCATCGGTACCACACCAGGCGCGCACTCCCCCGTGCTGATCGACGCGCCCAGCACGGGAGCGGCTTGCGCCGGTGTCGCCAGCGCCGTCACCGCAGCCCTGAGCGGCGAGTTGGGTGCCAACACGCCAAAATAGCGGTGCCGGTGGGTGCGTGGCGGGGGAACCAGCGCGGCAATGCGGTCGATCAGCTCCAGCGGTGTGAGGTGCAGCTCATAAAGGCCGATATGAACCGGCCGGGGCGGGCGCAAGCCTGAGCAGCCATTCCCTGCACCGGAGTGTTTCGTGCCGCGCCTCGCCGCGACCGTGTCGCAGCTGCAGGATGCCGTGGCGCACGCAACGTCGCCGGCAGCGCATCTGCCCACGGCTCGCTATGCGCCTCACCGTCCCGAGCGCACGCTGCTGTATTCGCTGGTGCAGGCGCATTGGCCGGACTTTCTCGCGCGCCGTGAGGTAGAAGACCGCTCGCTGCCCGAGTATGTGCGCGAGGAGTTCGAGACCTACCTGCGCTGCGGCGTGCTCGAGCACGGCTTCCTGCGCGTGGTCTGCGAGCACTGTCGTGCCGAGAGGCTGGTGGCGTATTCCTGCAAGAAGCGCGGCTTCTGCCCCAGCTGCGGCGCGCGGCGCATGGCCGAGTCGGCGCGGCATCTGGTGGACGAGGTGTTCGGCCCGCGGCCGGTGCGGCAATGGGTGCTGAGTTTCCCCTACCCGTTGCGCTTCCTGTTCGCCGGCAAACCGGATGCCATCAGCCCGGTGCTGGGCATCGTGCATCGTGTGATCGCCGGTTGGCTTGCCGATCAGGCCGGCGTGCCGCGGGATACGGCGCAATGCGGCGTGGTGACCCTGATCCAGCGCTTCGGCAGCGCGCTGAATCTCAACATCCACTTCCACATGCTGTGGCTCGACGGCGTGTACGAGGACACCACCGAGCGTCCGCAGCGCAAGCCGCGCCTGCACCGCACCCGTGCGCCCACATCGGCGCAACTGACGGAACTGGCCGGCACCATCGCGCATCGCGTCTGCCGGCACCTGACGCGCAAAGGCTGGCTGGAAGGCGAGGACGAATCCGTGTTCCTGTCCGACAGCGCGGGTAGCGACGACGGCATGGATGGGCTGCGGATGAGTTCGATGACCTACCGCATCGCCACCGGTCGCGACGCTGGCCGCAAGGTTGTCACGCTGCAAACATTGCCCGGTGACGCAGGCTCGCTGGAGGGCGATGCCGGCAAGGTCGGCGGCTTCTCGCTGCATGCCGGCGTGGCCGCGGAAGCACACGAAAGCCACAAGCTCGAAAAGCTGTGCCGCTACATCACGCGCCCGGCGATCAGCGATCAGCGGCTGTCGATCTCACCGCAGGGTAGGGTGCGGTATCAGCTCAAGACGCCGTGGCGAAATGGCACCACGCATGTCGAATGGGATGCGGTGGACTTCATCGCCAAGCTGGCGGCACTGGTCCCGCCGCCACGCGCGCATCTCACCCGCTTCCACGGCGTATTCGCCCCGAACGCGAATCTGCGCGCGCAGGTGACGCCATCGGGGCGCGGCAGGCGGCCTGCGGGCGATGCGGCGCCGGTTGACGCAAGCGCCCACGACGAGCCGCGCAGCCCCGAGCAGAAGCGCCGTGCGATGAGCTGGGCGCAACGGCTCAAGCGGGTCTTTTCCATCGACGTCACCACCTGCGCCCACTGCGGCGGCGCGGTGCGGATCGTCGCCAGCATCGAAGACCCCAAGGCCATTCGCGCCATCCTCGCCCACTTCGAGAAACACGGCGCGCTGGAGCAAGCGCACTACCGGCCCGCAGCGCGCGCCCCGCCGCCCGCCGCGTGATGAGGCGCCGGCCACACAGCCGGCAGCCAAGCCAGAGTCCGATCCGATGCGGCCACGACCCCGCAGGGCTGCGCTCGGCCCTGTGCCGGGATTCGGTGAGAAATGGCTACGCACTGAGCCGCTGCGTGGCCCCGCGATGTCGAAAACCCACGCATGAACCCCCGATCTGTGCCCGATCTGTGCCCAAAGCGGCGCTTGCGCGGCCGCTTCCTACCCGCCAGACTCGCCAAAAAGGGCGGTTGAACTTCCTATACCCAGAAGAAGGCCAGGGCGAAGACCAGGTACACGGCCAGCAGTTGCACGCCCTTGAGCCAGTCGGAGCGGCCATCGCCGGCGATCTGGCTGGTGATCAGCACCGACAGCAGCATGGTCAAGGTGAGGCCGGAGGTGAAGGCCAGGTTCATGGCAGTCGGGCCGATGAACAGGCTGCTCAGCACCAGCACTGGCGCCACGAACAGCGCCACCTGCAGGCTGGAACCGATGGAAATCGACAGTGCCAGGTCCATGCGGTTCTTCATCGCCGCGGTAATGGCCGAGGCATGCTCGGCGGCGTTGCCGAGAATGGCCACCACGAACACACCGATGAACAGGTTGGAGAGGCCGAAGGCCTTGGCACTGGGCTCGATGGCCCCGACCAGGATTTCACTGACCCAGGCGATCAGGGCCGTGGCCACAGCCAGAATCGCGATGGCCTTGCCCATCGGCCAGAGGTCCAGGGCCTCGCCGTCATCCTGGCGATTGCCGGCGAACAGGGCCTTGTGGGTCACCAGCGAGTAATACAGAAACAGGCCGTAGACCAGCAGCAACACCACGGAAATCGCATTGCTCAGGTGCTGCACCTTGCCCAACAGGGCCGGCGCCTCTTCGGCTCGCATCATGTACACCGCCGGCAGCACCAGGGCGATGGCGGCCAGGGTCAAAAGGCTGGCTTCGGCCCGAGCACCATCGGAATTGAAGTGCTGCTCCTTGAAGCGCAGGCCGCCGCAGAGCATGGAGGCGCCAAGCACCAGCAGGATGTTGCCGATGATCGAGCCGGCCAGGGAGGCCTTGACCACGTCATGGAGGCCCGCGCGCAGGGCAGCGATGGCGATGATCAGTTCGGTGGCGTTGCCGAAGGTGGCATTGAGCAGGCCGCCGACGCCTTCGCCGCTGCGTTCGGCCAGTTGCTCGGTGGCTTTGCCCAGCCAGCCAGCCAGCGGAATGATGGCGATGGCGGCGGCGATGAAAATCGCCAGATGCTGCTGGGGCGCCAGGTACTCCAGGACCAGGGTGACGGGTACGCAGAGCAGCAACCAGTTGAGCATGCCGTGGAACTCCCTTCGGGCAGTGAGATGGGGACGAGCGGACACAATTGGTTAAACACTCGCGTGAAGACAGTGTAATCAAGGCGCGCAGGCGCGAGCCAGACAATCCGCGGCGGCGCTGCCTCGCTTTGGTGCCGCGGCCGGAAAAATCCCCTCATGGCATGCCTTGTTTTGGTGCCTGTTTTTTGTGGGTATTTTCAAGATGCTGATTTAGAACGGGAATTTAACTGGCACGGGCCTTGCGATGTCTTCTGCGCCTGCAGCGAGAAGGAGTACGGCATGGCCCGGATTCTCTATGACGAGATGTACGACGCGAGTGGCGCTGTCCGCCCGCACTACCGCGAATTCGCCCGCTGGTTGGCGAATACCCCGCCCGAGCAACTGGCCCAGCGCCGCCGTGAGGCCGACCTGCTGTTCCACCGCGCTGGCATCACCTTCACCGTGTACGGGGATGACCAGGGTACCGAGCGCCTGATTCCCTTCGACACCATCCCGCGCAGCATCCCGGCCAGCGAGTGGCGCGTGGTCGAGCGCGGCTGCATTCAGCGGGTCAAGGCGCTGAACCTGTTTCTAGCCGACCTCTACCACGGCCAGCGCATCATCAAGGCCGGCATCATTCCGGCCGAGCAGGTGCTGGCCAACGAGGGCTACCAGATGGCGATGCAGGGCCTGGACCTGCACCGCAATCTCTACGCCCACATCGCCGGGGTCGATCTGGTGCGCGACGGCGACGGCAGCTACTACGTGCTGGAAGACAACCTGCGCACCCCCAGCGGCGTCAGCTACATGCTCGAAGACCGCAAGATGATGATGCGCCTGTTCCCCGAGCTGTTCGCCGCCCAGCGCATTGCGCCGATCGACCACTACCCGAGCCTGCTGCTGTCGACCCTGAAAAGCTCCAGTCCGGTGGATGACCCCAGCGTGGTGGTGCTGACGCCCGGGCACTTCAACAGCGCCTACTTCGAGCATGCCTTCCTCGCCCGCGAGATGGGCGTGGAGCTGGTGGAGGGCGCCGACCTGTTCGTCCGCGACGAGAAGGTATTCATGCGTACCACCGCCGGCCCGCAGCAGGTGGATGTGATCTACCGTCGCCTGGACGACGCCTTCCTCGATCCGCTGGCCTTCAATCCGGACTCCATGCTCGGCGTACCGGGCCTGCTGTCGGCCTACCGCGCCGGCAACGTGGTGCTGGCCAATGCCAACGGCGAGTTCGGCGACATGATCGAGTTCGGCATCCTGGACCCGACCAAGGTCACCCGCACCGCGCTGCAGAACGCCGCGTCCATCGCCGGCCTCATGATCACCACCGAAGCGATGGTGTCCGAGCTGCCGAAGAAGGAAGAGCCGGCGATGCCGCCGGGCGGCATGGGTGGCATGGGCGGCATGGATTTCTAAGCCCCGCGATCCATCAAGCAAGACCACAAAGCCCGGCCTCGTGCCGGGCTTTGTGCGTTCTGGCGTCCGAGGCGGGAGACTTCCTACCCGCCCCGCGGCAATGTCTGACGCGAAGATCAGAAAACGCCGATAAGAACGCGTGCTCGCGGGCGCAACCCTGAGCAGCCGTCCCTGCAACGGAGCGCTGCGTGCCGCGCCTGACCGCACCCCGGCGGCAGGCCGAGGTGTGCGCGCCACTGCCGGCCGCCCACGCCGCTGCGCGTTACGCGCGCCACCTGCCCGAGCGCACGCTGCTGTACGCGCTAGTGCAGGCGTACTACCCGGACTTCATCGCGCGTCTTGAGGCCGAAGACCGCCCGCTGCCCGAGTATGTGCGCGAGGAGTTCGAGACCTACCTGCGCTGCGGCGTGCTCGAGCACGGCTTCCTGCGCGTGGTCTGCGAGCACTGTCGTGCCGAGAGGCTGGTGGCGTATTCCTGCAAGAAGCGCGGCTTCTGCCCCAGCTGCGGCGCGCGGCGCATGGCCGAGTCGGCGCGGCATCTGGTGGACGAGGTGTTCGGCCCGCGGCCGGTGCGGCAATGGGTGCTGAGTTTCCCCTACCCGTTGCGCTTCCTGTTCGCCGGCAAACCGGATGCCATCAGCCCGGTGCTGGGCATCGTGCATCGTGTGATCGCCGGTTGGCTTGCCGATCAGGCCGGCGTGCCGCGGGATACGGCGCAATGCGGCGTGGTGACCCTGATCCAGCGCTTCGGCAGCGCGCTGAACCTGAATGTTCACTTCCACATGCTGTGGCTCGACGGCGTGTACGACGCGAACGTCGAGCCCCCGCGGCGCAAGCCGCGCCTGCGCCGCGCCCCCACCTCTGCGCAACTGACGCAGCTCGCCAACACCATCGCGCATCGCGTGTGCCGGCACCTGTCGCGCCGCGGCTGGCTCGAAGGCGAAGACGAATCCGTGTTCCTGTCCGACAGCGCGGGTAGCGACGACGGCATGGATGGGCTGCGGATGAGTTCGATGACCTACCGCATCGCCACCGGTCGCGACGCTGGCCGCAAGGTTGTCACGCTGCAAACATTGCCCGGTGACGCAGGCTCGCTGGAGGGCGATGCCGGCAAGGTCGGCGGCTTCTCGCTGCATGCCGGCGTGGCCGCGGAAGCACACGAAAGCCACAAGCTCGAAAAGCTGTGCCGCTACATCACGCGCCCGGCGATCAGCGAGCAGCGGCTGTCGATCTCACCGCAGGGTAGGGTGCGGTATCAGCTCAAGACGCCGTGGCGAAATGGGACCACCCATGTCGAATGGGATGCGGTGGACTTCATCGCCAAGCTGGCGGCACTGGTCCCGCCACCTCGCGCGCATCTCACCCGCTTCCACGGCGTATTCGCCCCGAATGCAAACCTGCGCGCGCAGCTGACGCCCTCGGGGCGCGGCAGGCGGCCTGCGGGCGATGCGGCGCCGGTTGACGCAAGCGCCCACGACGAGCCGCGCAGCCCCGAGCAGAAGCGCCGTGCGATGAGCTGGGCGCAACAGCTCAAGCGGGTCTTTTCCATCGACGTCACCACCTGCGCCCACTGCGGCGGCGCGGTGCGGATCGTCGCCAGCATCGAAGACCCCAAGGCCATTCGCGCCATCCTCGCCCACTTCGAGAAACACGGCGCGCTGGAGCAAGCGCACTACCGGCCCGCAGCGCGCGCCCCGCCGCCCGCCGCGTGATGAGGCGCCGGCCACACAGCCGGCAGCCAAGCCAGAGTCCGATCCGATGCGGCCACGACCCCGCAGGGCTGCGCTCGGCCCTGTGCCGGGATTCGGTGAGAAATGGCTACGCACTGAGCCGCTGCGTGGCCCCGCGATGTCGAAAACCCACGCATGAACCCCCGATCTGTGCCCGATCTGTGCCCAAAGCGGCGCTTGCGCGGCCGCTTCCTACCCGCTAGACTCGCAAAAAAGGGCGGTTGAACTTCCTATACCCATGAAAAAGGCACTTCTGCTCCTCTTCTCCCACACCGTCGTGCTGGTGGTGGGCTTTGCCATCGGCATCTACACCTTGCCCATTCTGATTGCACCGCCAGCGCCTGAAACCGAAGCTGTGGTGGCGCAAGCGGGCGAGGCCCGTTACCAGGGCCAGTTCCGGCGCGACCTCAAGGGCAGTGATCCCTTGCACTGGGGCGAGGGCACGGTGTCGGTGGGGCCTGAGAGCATCGGGCTGATGGGCAGGCTTGCGCCCGGGCCCGACTACAAGCTCTACCTGTCGCCCGAGTTCGTCGAAACCGAAGCCGACTTCCTGCGCCTGAAGGACCGCATGGTGCGGGTGGGCGACGTGAAGACCTTCAACAACTTTCTGGTGCCGGTTCCGGCCGGGGTGGACCCGTCGGACTACACCACGGTGATCGTCTGGTGCGAGCGCTTCGGCGAGTTCATCACCGCTGCGCAGTACCGGCCTTAGGCGCCTGCGCTGCCATACCGCAGCACTTCCCGCAGGCCGGCAAAGCGGCGGCGGTACTGGGCCGGCGTGAGGTTCACTTCGCGCTTGAACAGGCGCGCGAAGTAGCCTGCATCTTCGTAGCCCACCTGCTCGGCCACGGCCTCGATCGGGTCGTCGGTGGATTCGAGCAGCTGCTTGGCTTCCTCCAGCCGCACGTGGTGCACGTACTGCAGCGGCGACAGGCCAGTGGCCTGCTGGAAGCGCCGCACAAAGGAACGCTCGGACAGACCGGAGACGCGGGTCATGGAGGCCACTGGGCTGGGTTCGCGGTAGTGTTCGGCGGCCCACAGCTGGCAGCGCGTGATGACGGCGTCGTCCGACTGGCGACTGGCTGAGAGCCGGGCGAAGGGCTGCTGCCCGCTGTCGTGCCAGTCGATCAGGTAGATGCGCGCCATCTGCATGGCCACTTCCAGGCTCACCAGCCGGGCAATCAGGTACAGGCCCAGGTCTTGCCACGAAGTGCCACCCCCGGCCATCACCAGCCGCTGGCCCTCGCCGGCCGTGACCAGGGCGCGCTGCCGGTGCAGCCGGATGCGCGGGTGACGCTGCGCCAGCGCGTCGCAGTAGGCCCAGTGGGTGGTGGCGTCTTCGCCGTCGAGCAGGCCGGCTTCGGCCATCAGCAAGGCGCCCGAGCAGGCCGTGGCGATCACCGCGCCGCCGGCATGGGCCTGCCGCAACCACGCAACCTCGGCCTCGAACCGGCCGCGCAGATCGGCGCTGGGCAGCACGAACACCTCGGGAATGCAGATCACCTGCGGGGCGGGAACGTCGGCCAGTGCGGCATGCGGCACCACGGGCACGCCGTTGGCCACGGTCAGGGGCTGGCCATCGGCAGAGACGATCTGCACCCGCAGCGCCGATTCGCCGGGGCGGTCTTCCACCACCAGCGGCCAGTCGCGCCCCGCGCCCATGAGCAGGTCGCTCAGGCCGTACAGCACCGAGGCCGTGACCTCGGGCATGGCCAGAATGGCGATGTGGGCGGGTTCGGCGGTGCCGGACGCACCAGCCGAAACGGCCACTGCCAACGCCAGCCGCTGACGGCAGACGCTGAAGGGCTGACTGGCGCCGTCGCCATCAGCCCGCCGGCGGCACCAGTACCTCGCCGCGCATCAGCACGCGTGCGGAGCGCGACATCACTGCTTTCTGGCCTCCGACGTGGGAAACGCCCTGTCTTAAGCGCGGCGATGTCCGATACGAAAACCGGAAAAGGCCGATATGAACCGGCCGGGGTGGGCGCAAGCCTGAGCAGCCATTCCCTGCACCGGAGTGTTTCGTGCCGCGCCTCGCCGCGACCGTGTCGCAGCTGCAGGATGCCGTGGCGCACGCAACGTCGCCGGCAGCGCATCTGCCCACGGCTCGCTATGCGCCTCACCGTCCCGAGCGCACGTTGCTGTATGCGCTGGTGCAGGCGCATTGGCCGGACTTTCTCGCGCGCCGTGAGGTAGAAGACCGCCCGCTGCCCGAGTATGTGCGCGAGGAGTTCGAGACCTACCTGCGCTGCGGCGTGCTCGAGCACGGTTTCCTGCGCGTGGTGTGCGAGCAGTGCCGGGCCGAGAGGCTGGTGGCCTTCTCCTGCAAGAAGCGCGGCTTCTGCCCCAGCTGCGGGGCGCGGCGCATGGCCGAGAGCGCGCGGCACCTGGTGGAGGAGGTGTTTGGCCCGCGGCCGGTGCGGCAATGGGTGCTGAGTTTCCCCTACCCGTTGCGCTTCCTGTTCGCCAGCAAGCCGGAGGCCATCAGCCCGGTGCTGGGCATCGTGCATCGTGTGATCGCCGGTTGGCTTGCCGATCAGGCCGGCGTGCCGCGGGATACGGCGCAATGCGGTGCGGTGACCCTGATCCAGCGCTTCGGCAGCGCGCTGAACCTGAATGTTCACTTCCACATGCTGTGGCTCGACGGCGTGTACGACGCGAACGTCGAGCCCCCGCGGCGCAAGCCGCGCCTGCGCCGCGCCCCCACCTCTGCGCAACTGACGCAGCTCGCCAACACCATCGCGCATCGCGTGTGCCGGCACCTGTCGCGCCGCGGCTGGCTCGAAGGCGAAGACGAATCCGTGTTCCTGTCCGACAGCGCGGGTAGCGACGACGGCATGGATGGGCTGCGGATGAGTTCGATGACCTACCGCATCGCCACCGGTCGCGACGCTGGCCGCAAGGTTGTCACGCTGCAAACATTGCCCGGTGACGCAGGCTCGCTGGAGGGCGATGCCGGCAAGGTCGGCGGCTTCTCGCTGCATGCCGGCGTGGCCGCGGAAGCACACGAAAGCCACAAGCTCGAAAAGCTGTGCCGCTACATCACGCGCCCGGCGATCAGCGAGCAGCGGCTATCGATCTCGCCACAGGGCAGGGTGCGTTACCAGCTCAAGACGCCATGGCGCAATGGCACCACCCATGTCGAATGGGATGCGGTCGACTTCATCGCGAAACTGGCCGCACTGGTCCCGCCACCTCGCGCCCACCTGACCCGTTTCCACGGTGTGTTTGCCCCGAATGCAAACCTGCGCGCGCAGCTGACGCCCTCGGGGCGCGGCAAGCGGCCTGCGGGCGATGCGGTGCCAGTGGACGTCAGCGCCCACGACGAGCCGCGCAGCCCCGAGCAGAAGCGCCGTGCGATGAGCTGGGCGCAACGGCTCAAGCGGGTCTTTTCCATCGACGTCACCACCTGCGCCCACTGCGGCGGCGCGGTGCGGATCGTCGCCAGCATCGAAGACCCCAAGGCCATTCGCGCCATCCTCGCCCACTTCGAGAAACACGGCGCGCTGGAGCAAGCGCACTACCGGCCCGCAGCGCGCGCCCCGCCGCCCGCCGCGTGATGAGGCGCCGGCCACACAGCCGGCAGCCAAGCCAGAGTCCGATCCGATGCGGCCACGACCCCGCAGGGCTGCGCTCGGCCCTGTGCCGGGATTCGGTGAGAAATGGCTACGCACTGAGCCGCTGCGTGGCCCCGCGATGTCGAAAACCCACGCATGAACCCCCGATCTGTGCCCGATCTGTGCCCAAAGCGGCGCTTGCGCGGCCGCTTCCTACCCGCCAGACTCGCCAAAAAGGGCGGTTGAACTTCCTATACCCACCTCTGGTGGGCAAAACCAACAAAGCTCGATAAATCCGCTGCCGTTTACTAGGGCCTGTTAACACATCCTCAGTCCATCAGCGACGAGCACGAAGCTGATGAAGCCCAGGAACATGAGGTCGAGTTTCTCGAACCGCGAGAAGATACGGCGATAGCCTTTGAGTCGACGGAACAACCGCTCCACCTCATTGCGGCGCTTGTACATCTCGCGGTCGTAGTCCCACGGTTCGATCCGCGTCTTCATTGGTGGCACCACCGGAATGAAACCCAGATCCAGTGCCAGCTGCCGTGTCTCGTTGCCTTCGTAGGCACGGTCCATCAACAAATGCACCGGTCTGCTGGTCGGCCCAAGACTGCTGAGCAGGCGCCGGCCTTCGGGTGCGTCGTGCGCCTGCCCAGGCGAGAGGCAAAACGTCACGGCCGTTCGAGCATCCGCGGCAACCATATGAATCTTGGTGTTCCATCCGCCTCGGGACTTTCCGATGGACTGCGGACCTTTTTTTTAGTGCCCCTGTGCCGTCGGGATGGACCTTGATGCTTGTGGAGTCCAGCGAGACGGCTTCGATCCTGATACGCACGACTTGCGCACGCTGCAACTCCTCGAACATGCGATCCAGGACGCCAGCTTTGGTCCAGCGATTCATGCGCGTGTAAATCGTGTGCCAGTTGCCGAAGCGTTTGGGCAGTCCGCGCCACTTGCAACCATGTTCGGCCACATAGAGGATCGCATTGACCACCTGCAGATTGCTCAGGCTGACGTTGCCACGCTGCCTGGGCAGGCAGTGTTCAATGGTAGCGAATTGTTCGGGCGTGATCTCCATGTCGGAGATTTTCTGGCGCAATCGTCGCCGTCGCCATTAGTGTTAACACGCCCTAGGCCACCGACGACGGTCTGGAGCGCTACGCCGGCCACGTAGCGACGCGCGGTCTGCAGGCCGTTCTGGATCAGGATCTCCACCCCGCCGATGTACAGCGTGGTGGTGGTGCCGTCCTGACGCTTATAGCGCTGCCCGTCCGGGCCGTACCAGAATCGCGTGGTCTGCCCGTTGCCCATCTGAATCTCGTGGGCCTTTCCGTCGGCGGTGTACCGAATGGTCCGGTCATTGCTGCTGCCTGGCGCGTCGCGCAGCGTCTGATTGCCGCGATCATCATAGTAGTAGAACGTGGCGGTAGCGCCGTCGCCGGTCCTGTTGACCGCGTGGGGACTGTTGGCCACGGACGTGACCGCCGCTGCGGTCGTGGCCGTGCGCGTCAGCGTCGCCAATTGAGCGCCCGCGGTGGGTAGCGCGATCTGCTGTGGAGTCGCTCGTGCCGATTTGGTTCTGTGCTGCCAACCGCCGCCCTGCGGCTGCTTGAAGCCAAGCGACCAACTGTCGGCTTCGTCATCCCAACTTGGCCGGTCACTGTCCGCGCTGTAGCGGCGGTAGCGGCCTTCCGGCGCAAGCATTTGGCCGCGATTGAGCACGGGGGAGATAGAGCGTGTCGCAGCGCCTGAAAACAGGGAGGGCGACGTTGTTGATTGACTGGCCAGCGAAGGGACGGTCGCCGCCTGCGCCATCGGCAACGCGCCCACACACCCGTCGGCGCCGGGGTAGCCATAGCCCAACCCATCCTTGCTGCAGATATTGCCGAGCTGGTCATAGGCATTAGCCAGCAGCACTTGGTTGACGGTGATGCCGTTGGCCATCGTCAGCCGTCCCTCGGTCACCCGGTTGAGGCTGTCGTAGGTGAACTGCTCAAGGTACCGGCCTTCCTTTTGGTGAGAGGCCAGGTTGCCTGCCCCATCCCACACATAGCTTTCTTGCACCAGATTGCAGGAGGTGGTGCCTGCACAGATTTGGGTCAAGCGGCCGCTGGTGGCGTGATACTGCTTGCGCACCTCCATGTTCGCCTGGCCGGCACGAATCTCCCGGCTGACATTGCCCCAGGCGTCTGTGGCCAGCGTGCGGTTGTAGGTGTCGACCGCACTGCTGCACGTTGGATCCGCGTCGAGCGCATCGCTGGAACACGTGGCCCGGGCCCCGCGTGCACCGAACTCGGTCTTGCTCCAAGCACCACTGGCATCGCGCGACTTCCATGGTCGGCCGAGCGTGTCGTACTGCACCTCAGTACCGAACATACCCTCCTCGACCATGATGCTCATGCCGGCGGGCCGCCCCATGGGGTCATACTGGAACTGTCGGTCGTACTGGGTCGCTGTACCCGCCTGACCCGCCCAGGCGGCGTACTGGCCCGTGGTCGTTTCCATGACAGGCTGACCGCTGGCATTTGCCTGAGTGTCGTATTGAGTCGTCGTCTGGCTTTCGATCGTACCGCCCGGCAATTTGGCGGTGATCCGCCAGGCACGTCCTCGCGCATCGATCTCGCGCTCGGTGCGATAGCCGCCATTGTCGGTCTGGGCAATCACTTCGCCCAGCGCGTTGTACTCCAGCGTGGTGGTGCCCGTGTCAGGATCGACCTGCTGAATCTTGCGACCCGATACATCGTAGACGAAGGTGTTGGTGATGATGCCGGCGCCAGCGTTGCGGGTCACGCTCGCCACGTTGCCATCGGCTTGATAGGTGAACTGGGTGGTAAAGCCGCTGGCATCCTGCATGGACAGCACCTCACCCTTGCCGTTGATCACCTGCACGGTCGGGTTGCTGCGCTGATCCCACGCCGTAGTAGTCCGTCCAGCGTACTGGGTGCTCTGCTGGGATCCATCGGGCGCTTGGATAAGCGTGGGACGTCCCAGCAGGTCGTACGTGGTGGTCGCCCACGATCGGGAGGGCGCACTGCAGACGCTGCCCACGTCGGTCGGACCGGTGGTGCCCGCCGTACCAGACAGGAAGAACGGCACGGACGTTTTCGCCACGCGTCCGGCACTGTCGTACTCCGTGCAGGTAGCCGACACGTCCTGGTCGATCACGCCGACATTGAAGCTCTCGCTGGCCTTCATGATCGGACGGCCCAGTACGTCGAACCAAGTCCACTGGCGTGGAGATGCCGTGGCTGCGATCTGTTGCCGGAAGACCGCACCGGCCGGGCATGGCACGGCACCTGTGCCGCTGCACCAGCGGTACGTGGTGGTGCCGGTAACGCCGCCATTTCCTGGTGATGCACCGGGCATGGTCTGGGTCCAGCTAAAGTAGTCTCGGCCCAACGCTCCCTTGATCGCCACCGATCGCACGCCATTGACGTCCAGCACGTCGGTGGCCTCGCCGAAGATGTTGCGGGAGACCACGTAGGTGGTCCGACGCTCTTGGCTCCCCATTACGTCCGAGAAAGGCTCGTAGGTCGCCACCGGAAAGCGGCCTTGGGCGTCGTACTCCACGCGAGAGTAGCGGCGGATGGCATCCAGGCTCGAAGGTTTGAACACGAAACCCGACAACGAACAGTCCGTGGCGGGCGTAGCGCAGGTCACGGACTGCAGGCGGTTGCCGTATTCGTCAAGCACATAGGCGCTGGCCGACGATAGATTCGCCGCGGCGCCTGGCTGGGCCTGTTCTAGCGTCAACAATCCTGTCTTGGCACCGCTCATCGCGTAGCCAAAGGCGGCCGTACGCACCACATCCGGGTAGCCTGGCCGCCGATGGGTAATGGTGCTGGCCGTCAGGCGTCCGAGTCGCCAGGCACCGACATCGTCGCTGTACGTGTTCTGGGTGATCTGCGTGGCCGTCAGGGTCGAAGCGCCGGTGTAGGTGTCCACCACGGTTTGGGTCACGTTGCCGTGACTGCCATAGGTAAACGCCGTGGCGAACTTGCTGGTGACCTCACCAGTGAAGGGATCGCGCAGCGACTCCTCGCTGCCCTGCGTACGGACGTGGATCGGTATCTGGGTGGCCAGCGAGGTGGGAGCCATCTCCCAGCTCTGCACGCTGTTGGAGAACCATTGCCCGCCCAGGTCAGGGTGCGTCGCACCAGGCCCACCAAAGCAGCCATTGCCCGGTGTGTCGGTCAAACAAGCGGACACCGCATACGGACTGGTCACCGCCTTCTTGACGGTCTGCATCGGCATGCCGGTGAAGGGGAAGTTCTGGGCGTAGGTGCTCATCGTCACCACATGCCCACCGGTCTGGTTAGGATCGATCGTCTCGATGCTGCCAAAGCCCAGGAAGCCACGACCACCGGCCTGTACGCGAGCATTGGCATAGCGGTAGTACAGGCTGGCCATGGCGCCCGGATTGCCTGCCCGTGGTGCGCTGCTGCTGGCCTTGGCCACGACGTAGGTCGGCGCCAGCAGATCCACGACGGGCGAGCCCCGGCCCCAGTTCAGGCCATTGCGCGAGCCCGTACTGCGGCGGTAGATCGCCGTGTTGGTGAGGGGGGCGTACTGCAGCTGCGTGGTGGCACCCAGGCCATTGGTGATGCTGGTAATTAGATCGCGCGGCTGGAACGCTTGGGCGCTACGCGAGAACGCCGTGCCAACCGTGCTGCCGGAAAAGCTCAGCGCCTGGAAATCCATGTTTCCATCGCCATCAACGTCCCCGAAGATGGGGACGTGCTTGTTCTGGTCGCAGCCGCTACCTTGGCACAGGCGCGCATTGCCACCTGGCAGCGTCGCGCCGCTCGCGAATCCGCCTTCGGGCAGAGCGCGCCGCACCGCGTAGCCCTTGTGGGTGCCGTAGTTGACCAGATACAGCATGTCGGCGCGGCCATCGCCAGTCACATCCAAAAAGCGCGCCTGGTCTCGGTAGTCGGTCAACGTCAACGCACCGCCGCCGACAAAGTAACGACCGTTGTTCAGGGCATAGCCCCACTCGGAGTTCGAGGTGCTGCGCACAGCACGATCGCTCAGACCATCGCCGTTGAAATCGGCGAACACCACGGCATGAGGATTGCCGACCGAGACGACATCAAAACCCGCCAATGACACTTGGCTGGCTGTCTGCGCTTGCACGGTCAGCGCATAGAGCGAGTCGGAGGTGACCCGTTCCCAGCACGGATCATTCGGCACGGAGAACGCGACCGCGGTGCCCGCGTCCTCCTCATCATTGTGGAAGCGCGAAATGAAGCCTGGCGTGCTGCCATCATTGACACGACGTTCCAGTGGCCCAATCTCACACCCCGGAAAGCCGGTGAACACATCGGCACGGGTGGTGATGCGAATCAGCAGGTCTGATGCCGCATCACCGTTGAAGTCCACCATCTGCATGAAGCCGGTCTTGGTGGTCAGGGTGCCGGAGATGGTGCGCTCGCAGTTGCGCGTCATGTTGTCGAACGGATCATCACAGCCCAGTGCCGGCGGCGGCAATGTCGTCTCATCCACGACCACGGACCGCTCGGCACCCCAAGCGAACCCGCCGGCCTGGCGCTCCATCAATCGTGCCCGCAAGGTACCGGTCGTGGGATACACGATGTCGGTCAAGCCATCACCGTTGAGATCGGCAAGGTGCACTTGGGAAGACTCAGCCGTGGCGGAGGGCACGATCGGAGACAGGCCCGCGATCAGGTTGGTGGCCATGTCGAAATGCACGCCGTTGGAGGGGTGCACGCGCCAGCCTTGGCCGGTGAAGCTGGAAACGAACAGGTCATCCAGCCCGTCGCCGTTGTAGTCGAACAGATGCCAGGCGCCCTCACCACGGTCGGTGATGTTGGCCGGCACGCAATTCCACGTCGCGTTGGCGTAGGACGGCTGCCCGCTGGCATTGAGCGTGCCCAGCATCGAGATCACCCAACTGCCACCCGAGCACCCGGTACCTGCCAGGTACAACACCGCAAGGTCCTGGCGACCATCGCCGTTGATATCGCCCAGCTTGAAGTTCTTGAAGTGATCGGTAGCCAACGTCAGATTGGGCGGCGCCTCGTACGTGGCGAACGCGTGGGTAGCCGTGCTCCAGCCGAACATGGTCGCCGCCGAGCAGACAGCGCCTGTGTTGTCCCGGCACTCCTGCAGTCCGACGAGCGTGTCCTGGCCACTGCCCGAGGGCGAAGGGGCATAGGTGAGTACGTAATGCCGTGCCTGCTGGTCGGTGGGACAGCCGGTACCGGCACTGGCGCAGCTGGTGATGCTTTCCAGGCGTTGCGTGGCGGTGACCATACCGCCGGCGAAGTAGCCGCGACTCCACTGCGCGCTGGGCAGCGTACTGTAGTTGAACTGCACCTTGGCGTAGGGCGCACTGGAGACCGACTGTCCGGCCAGGGCTACCTTGCCGGTGTAGCGGATCTCCCGGATATGGTGCTCCCCCGTGCCGGCGCCGGAGGGGTTCTCGTTGTAGAGATAATCGATGTAGTTGCCCGTCGAATCCTGGAAGCGGGTCTGCGCCCAGCTGATCGCAGCGCCGGGGTTGAGCGGAGACGTGGTCTCCACGTATCCATCCGGACGGGTGGCTCCACCGCTGTTGCTGTCCCGGTCGCCGTACCAGCTGATTGAACCATCCTTGCGCTCGACGGTGAAGAACGCCGGGCCGGTCGTAACGCCAGTAGGTGTGTAGGCACAAACGCGCGTGAAGCTCTCAAGCTCAGTGGCCAGCGCTAAGCCACTCATGCCGCCGGCCGAGGGACATGAAGCACTGGAAGCAATGAGCCGCTGTCCGTCCAGGCAGAAACGATCAGCCTCACCAAAGCTGATGGGCCGGGGGTTGCCGTCCGGTGTGGCACCACCAAGGAAGTCGCCCGCTTCTCGGGTGGCCCGGCACCGTGTGATTGAGGACAGCCCCGATAGAGCCCAGCCTTTGCCCAGCGCGCCGTAGGCGCCTTGGCTGGAATATGTGAGGGCGAGCTGGGGCGCCACCCCCGTCGTGCCAGGAACGGCGTAGATCGGTACGCTGTAAGTGGCTGCGCCGGACTCGTCAACCCGGAACTCGCCCGCCGAGGCCGACACGCTGTCAGAGAGCGGATCGGGACTTACCAGGACCTGCGGCGGCAGGTTGCCGCCGGTCACCCTCGCAACCACCTCGAACGCAAAGAAGCCCAAGGGCGTCAGGATGAGGCTAGAGACCAGTAACAGCAGCGCGGCAGCGCCGACGGAAATGCGCGAGGAAGCTTGATCGGGCATGGCGGAACTCCGTTTCCGCAGCGGTCAGTGCCCGCGCGGTACGTCACGGTGGCAACGACAATCCCCGTTGAAGCCCTACTGCGACCGGCCCCCACCGGGATTACAGACTGCGACCGTGGTCACGCGCGCGGCCGCGTGGCGGCAGTATCCGCAGTGATCGAACAAGGCGCAACAGGAGGTATCAAGTAAATGCGTGTACGTGGCGCCTAGCCCAATCGTTGTCGGTGGAGGGGCGGACGGATACATTGGTTTGCGGGAGGCGGCTCGCCCGGGCTCGCTGTAATCGAGCGCTTCAGGTCTGGCGAGCAATTCGGAATTGAAATCGACAGGGGAAACCGAATGAGAATGACGTGGCGGCTGGCCTTGGGCCTGCTCTTATTGCCGATAACGGGTTGCGCGAGCATGCAGGTGGATCGCGACCTCAAGCATGCCGAGCTTTCGCAACAGTATCGCGGCGCCATCGCTCAGGTGACCGCACCTGATGCCACCGAGCCGTGTACTACCCCCAATGCGGGCACGGCATGGACCATGTTCGACTTCACGCCCAGCACGCCAGTTGTCAGGCTTCCCAGCGGGATGAATGCTGCTGCGATATGCGTTCGCATCCCTGAAGGCGCGCGAGCCATGGAGATGCACTCGGATGCGAAGGGTGGAATGACGTACTTCGAACTGATTGTGCTGCACCCATCCCAACAATTTCTGGATGGGAACAAGCAGTTGATCAAGGATCTGCCGGGACCAAAGTTGTCTCCGCAGGACACACTCAATGGCTTTGGCTTGTATGGAGTTACCGTCCTGACCACGGACCTGAGCAACGCTCGATATGCCATTGTGTACGTGCACCCTGAGAGCTTGGAGGGCGCCGTTGACGTTTATACGGGGTATCACACGATCCCGGTCCCGTATGGTCCCTACGGACAAGTCAAAATTCGATTTAAGTGAAAGCCCGGGCGAGACAAGGCGGCCCGGTGCGACTCGCTACAGTCAGTGGGGTTGGGCCGAAAGAGGTGTGAAGGACTGCTAATGGGCGGTGCGAAGACCGAATGGATGGAGGTCCAGGAACGAGGCTGGTCCGCGCCCGAGACGTTTGTGTGCGCCGATTGTGTGGAGGATCCATACCTAAAGGAGCTGATCAAAGGGGCCGTTTGCGCTAACACCTGCGATTACTGCGACCGACATGACATTACGGGCATCGCGACCTCGGCCGAGGTTGTCATTCAGGCGATATACGATGCTGTTCACACTTACTACTGTGAGCCGGCGGCGGGCGGTGTCCCTTATGAACACGGGTTCGTCATTAAGCCGATCGGCATCGACCACGTCCTGTACAACCTGGGATTCGATGGGCATCCGGATTTCGTTCAAGCCGTAGTTGACGCTGAAGTCAATGGCGACCATTTCGTGCCCGCGGCCGATGGATATTGGGCAGGAAGCCATCCACACGAAGTGCTCTCGTTCGGATGGCGTTCTTTCGTCCATACCGTGAAGCACGAAACGCGCTTTCATTTTTCCGAAGGACCACAAGCCGATGTGATGTCGCCTTACGAGATCGACGTTCGCGAGGTGCTGCCTGCAATTGCATTCCGCCTACGCCCGCTCATCCGCAATCTCGCGGCAGGCACGCAGGTTTATCGGGCGCGAGTACGACGACGTGGCCAAGCTTGGCAACCGACTGCGAAAGAGATGGGGGCACCCCCAAAGGAAGTCGCGTCCGCGGGTCGGATGAATCCCGCAGGTATTCCTTATCTATATACCGCATTTGAAAGGTCGACGGCCCGCCTCGAAGCCGGCATCACAGGGCGCACGAGCCATACGGTCTTCATAGCCACATTCCTGCTCTCTGCGCCATTACAGGTCATCGACCTCACCTTGCTTCCCGCTGTCCCATCACTCTTTGATCTCGCCAACAAGGAGGCACGTGAACAGGCTCTGTTCATTCGCGCATTCGTCGATGCAATCAGTGTCCCCGTAACGAAGGACGGAAGTGAGCACATTGACTACGTTCCAACTCAGGTGATCTGCGAGTATCTGGCTCAGATTTTTGAACCGACACCCGGGACGAGGTTGGGCGGCTTGATTTATCCGAGCACCCTGCAAGCCGGCGGAAAGAACCTCGTTGTATTTCCAGAGGATAGGTACGTAGGCAGCTATCAGGGCGTAATTTTTGCCGGCGCCGGAAAATGAGATTTTGGCAACATGCGTATCGAGAGGCATCTTGTTAGGAATACAGTCATCGAGCATGACGTCCACGACAGGGACATCCAGCGATTCGTGGCATGCATGGGCGATAGGCAGGCGATAGCGGCAGCCAGTTTCACTGAGTCGGCTGGCGGGCTGCTTTGGGCAAAGGATGCTTCCTCACTGCCGCTGATCGATGAGCAGCGATCTGAACGCTGTCTTACCCGGGGAACTCAACGAAGAGGTGGCTGAAAGTGAATGTGGAGAATCCCCCAGAGTGCCGCACATGTTGCGTGTCAAACATGGCCAGCCCAGGAAGTTCACGCGAGGGCGCTCGCAAATGCACGCCGCCGTCATCTGGAATCATGTGCAGCAGTGCGAGGATGTCATCCTTGTTCATTGCAACCATCAAGGACTGTGTATCCTTGCGATGGCGTGGCGACTCGATGATCCCCACCATCAACCCGAATGGCTGTCGCTTGGCGTAGCCGTCGTCTTCCAGGAATCGTCCCATCCCTTCCTTGCCATAGAAGGCCTTGCGGCTGGCGGAGGTACCCTTGAGCTTCTTCCACTCAAATGTAAGGGACAGCCCCTCCAGATCGCTGTGGTAAATGATGTCGGTGCGATAGCCCTTCAGCGGTTTGAGGGTAGCTGGATCCAGCTTGACGGATTGGTCCTCTCCGCCCCAGAACCCTTGTAGTCCCACTGTATGGGCGTTGTCCTTCAGGATTTCCTTCAGCGCCAAGGTGAGCTTGGGCTCGGTTTGTGCCCAAGAGAAGTGATAGAGCTTGCGGGCGGCGAGCTCATTCCAGGTTGCCAGCATGTACTCCACCACGCGCCCGGCAGATTGCGCGGGAAACGCCTCCCGCCACGCATCCTTCAGGCTCATGCAGCGGGCCCTTGCGCTGCGGCGCCGGCAACCAATCGTGCCGCATCTTCTGAAGCCAGGCCAATGCGCCACAGCCTGCACGCAAGCGGCTTGATCAGGTAAGCATGATCTTCGTGTAACACGCAAACATCGCTGCTGAGGAACAGGTTCTCGACGACCTCCATCGGCATCACTCCTTCCTTGGCCAGGCGGGCCACCAGCGCCTCAACTGCTTCCAGTGTCTGGTTGTCCACTCGGGAGGCGCGTGGGCCACCGGCGTTGTGAATTTTGACCTCGATCACGCCGACCCCCCGACGGGAGAATCGGCGCCCAGCATGCACCGTCACCTCAAACTGCCCCTTGCCACGGCGCGCATCGCGCATGCTCATCAGTTCGCGCTGCAGCGCACGGGCATACGCCAGCAGGTCGCGCTGATCCGGGGCCGATTGCCAAGGTGTCAGTGCGGCGCCATTGACGCTGCTTTGGCGGCTCGGCAATGCCCATTGCGTGATGTCGTGGACCAGGCCGACTTCCATATCACTAAGGCCCATGTAGGCCATGACCAGTTCGTAGGCCTCACTCAGATCCGGCTCTTCAGCCACCAGGATCTGGTTGACTTGGCGCTCAAGCGAGCGGGAGATAGTGGCCACCCGGCGCACGATCTTGCGCCGTTCAGGCGTGTCGGGCTGCGCCAAAGGCAAGGCGCTGACCTCGGCCACTGTGATGCGCTCGCGTTCACTGGAGGGAGAAAACGCGGTTTGCATAGCCAAGTAGCGCACCAGCGGCGAGCGCAAGTAGATCGCCAGGAAGCGCAGCATGTCCTCGTCGCCCTCCTGTCCGCAGATGGCGGCCACAGTGTGCTGAAAGGAAAAGGCGCCCTCGGCGTAGGTCGCACGCATCTCCAGATCGGCAGACAGTCCGTCCGGGAAGAGCACACGAGGACCGCTGTAGATGGTTCCCTCGTGCGCCCCATAGGTGGTGACTGAGTCGATCTCCTTGGGGAAGCGGCTCAGCGAGGTCTCGGGCAGTACCGGCCAATGACGGGGAATCGCCCGTGCATTGAGGTAGGGTATCTTGCGAAAGCGTGCCGGGCTGAGCTTCTCGGCGCTGCGGTCGGTCTTGTGGAAGCCCTTACCGATGCGCCACTCGCGAGCCTCGGCCAACGCGCCGATCGTCCCCTCACGCAACAGTCTGCGCACCAAGCGCACGTCGGCCTCCGTGCCCCAGGTGCGATGCCGAAGCACGGCGTTGTCCTGGATCAGGTCCTGGGTCTGCACACGTGCCCGATCACTGGTGTGTAAGGTCAGGCGACCGAAGGCAAGGCTGATGTCGACCTTGGGCACCCAATAGTCAAAGACCTCCGTCACCGGCACCACCGGCCGTGCGTCGGGATGGCGAGGATGGGCCACAACCACCACACAGCCATGGTCAGCTGCAGCGAACAGCTGCCGCCGCATGTCACCAAAATTGACGATGCGCTCTGGTCGCACGCGACTGAGCCAGTCGACCAGGAAGGGACGACTGGTGGGCGCCAACAGCAAACTGGCCGGCAGAATCAGGACCAGGCGACCGGCCTGCTTGACCGAGTCCACTGCCCGCTGCGCATAGGCGGCGGCTATCTGGCGGCGCACCAGTGCCCGTCCAGCGCGCTCGGCCCACGCCTCGTAGCTCAGTGAGCCCTGACCCGTACCTGACAATGCGGGCTCGCTCCAAGGCGGATTGGACAGCAAAATCGAAAACGATGCCCTGCCGGCGAACGGATTGGCCGCGGCGAAGAAGTCCCCTGACTTGCCAGCAATAAGATTGCTGCCCAGCAGTTCGGGCAGCTTGACGGCCGGATCACTGGTCAGCTCGGCCAGGTCGCGAGGCACCAGGTCTTCAAGCAAGGACAGATACAGACTGAAGGCAGTGACCCGACAAGCCGGTTCGGACAGATCCGAGCCGAAGATGCGGGTCTTGAGCAACTCGATCCGCTCGCTCAACGGGAGGGGAATGCTACGTCCGGCCTGGGCGTGTCCGAGCATACGCCGGAAGGCGGTGGTCAGCAGGATGCCCGAGCCGCACGCTCCATCAAAAACGGTTTCCTGCGAAGGATCGGCGATGCCCTCGAAGGCCATATCCACGGTGAGCTGTGCCAAGTGGCGAGGCGTATAGAACGCGCCCAGCGCATCACGCTCCTCGCCCAAAAAAGTCTCGTAGATGCCGGAGAGCAACTCCACGGGAATGAAGCGGAAGTCGTAGTTCCACAAGGAGCCCTGACCCGTGTGCAGGTCAACGCGCGCCATGAAGCGATGCAGCACACCAAAGGCCGCCGCAGGTAAGGAAATCCATCCGGCCTCCTTGGCCACCTTCGCGGCTAGGAAGTCGCCATTGAAGTCCGCCTTCAGGCGCGTGAATAGTGCGATCAGGCCCTGCCGGTCTTGCGCTTCGATAAGCGCGGCCAATTCGCCCACGCCATGGCGCTGCCGATAGACATCGCTGATGACGCCGCGGTGCTCCAAGTAGGAGACAAACAGTACCTGACCAATCAGGTACTGGGCGGCCTCTTTGGGCAAGCCCTGTTCGCGCAGCAACTGGACTGCTGCTCCCAGGTTGCGCAGCAAGTCATGATCAACGCGCTGCTCGGCACTGAACCAAGCCGGCACGCGCTGGGCGATATCGCCGGACTGAATGTCCTTGGCTGACCAGCGACCATCAGGTTTGGCGGCCTCCAGCGTGAGGGCGATCGGCTTCTCGTCACGCTGAGGCGAATAAGCACTCGCGGTGTCGTTGCCGACCTCAAGCACGATGGTTACCAGATTCTGGTTCCAGATCCGCTGACGGATCGCATCGACACTCACGCCGGGCGTGTTCTCGATGAATGCCACCGTGGGCGTGCCATCGACATCGAATACCGCTTTGGCGCGAATCAGGCCATCAGGCGCGAGCAGCGCACGAAGCTCGGTCGCATAGCGATGCGTGGCCGGCACATGTTCACCGGCACGGAACAACGACGCGCCGTGCTGGGCGTAGCCGAGCTCGTGCAGCCAATGCTCAGTCCCTGCCTGTTCCATGTCGTAGAGCCTAACCTGATGTCTCCCGACTATACCACATTAAATATGTATTGCAATGTGAATGCGTATAGTACATATAATGCGGACTATGAAGCCTGACCGACAAGCTTTGGACTCGCTGCCCTATGCGCAGCGGCAACGTCTGCAATTCGTAGAGTCGGTTGCTCAGTGGGAGGGAGTAGTGCAGCGCCAGCGCGTATGCGAGGTCTTCGACGTGTCCGCCAATCACGTCACGCGCGACTTGTCGCTCTATCGCTCGCTCAGCCCTGGAAATCTTGAATACGACGTTTCGCGCAGGGCCTATCGCCCCACGGCCAAGTTCCGTCCGCTGTTTGCACTGGGAAGCGCCGATGAGTATCTGGCCCTACTCAAGCTCAGCCTGGAAACGCAGGCGCGCGCGGGCATTCCGACCTGGGCGGAGGGCATTCCCATCATGGGGTTACCGATGCCACAGGGAGCCATCAACGGCCAGGTGCTGCGTATCCTGACCAACGCGCTGCGCGAGCGTGCTGGCGCCCAGATCGTCTACCAATCGCTGCGTACCCCTGAACCCACCGCTCGTCTGATCTGGCCACATCACCTCGTGCATGTGGCTGGTCGCTGGCATGTACGGGCTTACGATGCCAAGCGCGAACGATTCGCTGACCTGGTGGTTGCGCGCATCACCGAAGCCTCATCCTCAGAACAGGCCACGCCTGTGCAGGCCGCGCGCGATACGGAGTGGGAAACTGAGGCTACCGTAGAGGTGGTCCCCAATCCCAAGCTGTCTCCGGCACAGCAGGCCATCGTCGCACGGGAATGGGGGATGACCATGACCCGGCAGCAATGGCTATGGCCTGCCAAGATGCGTCGGGCCCTAATTCCTTACTTCCTTGAGCAGCACCATTTGCGACGACCGGCTGCGCGAGCCCCGGTCATCGCCCGTAATCTGGAATCGCTGCAGGCCAGATCCTTTGAGGATTCGGAAGGCTAATCAATGGCCAAAATGTCTTCAAGGGCGTAGCCCCGGTCTGCCAACCCAAGGCGCTGGGCTGGCGTCTTCTTGTCTTTTCCTACGTGATGAAAATTGTAGGAAACCCTCAGCAAATCCAGCACTGCTTCCACCACCCAAGGTCGGTAGGGGTTGTTGCCCATGAAGGTGCGTCCCGAGGAACTGGCGCTGCTGATCGGGCGCTCCAGCAGCGATTGGCGGCGACGCAGCACCATGAAGAAGCGATCAATGCCGTGCAGGCTGCCCCATAGATGCAGGTCAGCACGCCGGGCATCGGTCAAATCGGGGCGATCGGTCAGGTGGAGCAAGGACTTCTCAGGCTCACCTTGATCTGGCGATGGATGATCCACCCACCGATCCTGCCAGCGCTCCACGAAACCCCGGCGGGACAGGTGCTCTTCGAGGAAGCACCGGCTCGCCGCCGCCTGCTCGATGCCGCGCTCCCTCGCGAACCTCGCCATCCTCTGCTTAGCTTGAGCCACAGCCAAGCTCTTCGTGTCGATGGTCATGTCCTTGTTGATGCGTACTTGGAAGGTGTCCGCACGCCCCTCTAGGATCTTCTCACGGAACGCCGTATGGGCGGCGGCACGCAGCCCAGGATCAAGGTCCATGTAGAGTGCCACGTGCGGGCTGCCTGCCGTGAGCTGAGCGATCAGGTGAAGATGGCCGAAGACGCTGTAGTCATCGCGCACCTTCATGCCCCGCCCCGGCAGCTTGGTGTCATCTCCGCCCCACTTGGGAGACTGAACTTCCTCATCCAACTCGGCAACCGCAATTCCACGCTTCTTGGCCGCACCGTAGCGACGGCGCTGGATCATTTGCTGGGAGTTCCAATCACGCTTGAGCCAAAGCCGTGCGAAGGTCCTGAAGGGCGGCAGTATGCCGTAGTCGTCGCACTCCAAGGCGGCGAGTTCGATATCACCAGGGTCCAAGCGGCTGTCATAGTCCAAGTGCATGCCGAAAACGTAGGATGATCGATTGTCCGCGGTGCCGACGCCATGGAGACGGGTGTTTCTGCGATCCGCGCTGGTGCCCCAATTCAGCAAGTAGTCCTGCCGGTCCGTCGATAGCAGCAGCGGAGGGAGCACTTTGCCCCGGAGCAGTTGGCTTTCCTGCTCGCGCGCGAAGGCCCGCGCGCGTTCCGCAATGAACTCCAGCTTGGTGTACAGCGTCTGCGGCCCGATCCCCGCCGTCTCGCAAATGCGACGCATGGGCATCTTGTTGATCAGCAGGCGGTACACCAAGGCATTGACATCAGGCCTCTTCTGTCGAGGCGTGCTCGATGTGGGGATGGAGAACAGCTTTGTACAGTGCTTGCATCGAAATCTACGGGACCCTGCCGAGGTGCTGCCAAACCCCTGGTACAGCTTAGGGTGGGTACTGACGGCCTTGCCCCAGTGGGCACACTCCTGGTCAGGACAACCAAGTTCCGGGATGGGAGCCAAGTAGGCGCTCAGCCTCGCCATCTCCTCTGCCACCGCCAGATTGCTCTTGAGTGGGAAGGACTCCTTGCACAGGCCGCAGGTGGCGGTAGGCATCAGCGCGCCCGCGCCACCCGTCATCACGTATGCAGGATCTTGGGCCGCTGCGCTCCTATTACGCCGGTCTCGCTCGCCCGGGGTGACGCCAAAGTTCGAGCACAGGGTGTTGCGGCAGTAATTCACCTGCAGGCCGGCCACCTCGACGGGCACCCGGCTGGGCCGTCGCAACTTCTCAATTTCCAAGAAAAATCAGCCCCACTGCCTGCTATGGGGCTGATTTTAACGGCCACGAGCATCAACAGGTAGTCGGAACGGCTAGCCTGCACGGTACCTGCTTCGATCGGGCACCGGATTGTTCTAGACCTTATGCCGACCAACTTTTCGGGGAACACCGGCTAAGCTGGGCTTTCGTAACGGAGGCTGTTGGCAATGTCGATATGCACGGTTCCAGGTCGTCGCCGCTTCATCGCGCAGTCCGCCACGTTGGGGATTCTTGCGACGTTGCCTTCAACCCGAGCATTGGCTGCGTCGTGTAAAAGCACCGCCAGCAGTTCCTGGGTCCCTGACGATACCTTCCTCGGCGAACTGCCGCGGATCATGCAGGCCTTTGCGGTCCCTGGCGTGGGCATCGCCGTGGTTGAAGGTGGTGCCCTGGCATGGAGTCGAGGCTTTGGCTTGGCTGATGTACAGACTGGCAGAGCTGTCGATGCGCGCACGGTGTTTGAGGACGCCTCGCTCAGCAAACCGGTGTTCGCTTATCTGGTGATGCAGCTGGTGGGGCAGGGGCGGATCGAGCTGGATATACCGCTGGTTCGGTATCGGCGCCCTGAATACCTTGGCGATCATCCATGGGTGGCACTCATCACCGCGCGCGACGTATTGCGGCATACGACGGGGCTGCCCGATTGGCGCAAATCGCCCGCGACCGAGAAACTGGTGCCGATGGTGAAGCCCGGCACGCGCATCAATTATTCCGGCGAGGCATTCGTCTGGTTGCAGCTGGTCGTTGAAGCGATCACCGGGCAGAGCCTGGACGAATCGATGCAGGCCTCTCTGTTCGGTCCTGCCGGGATGAAAGACAGCGGCTATACCTGGAATGCGGATCTGGCCGCGCGCTCTGTGTTTGGTCATCGCGCACACGATCGTGTCGATGGGGGCGTGCCGCCGCAGGTGCTGCGCGAACAATGGAGTGCAGCGCAGCGCGTCGCCGAGCGCTGGGGCAAGCCGCTGTCTGCATGGAAGTATGAAGACGCCGAGCGCGCGTTACCGGAAGTGCAGGCCTTGTCGCCGCCAGGCTTGGTGACCTGGGCGGGTGACATCCTCGCCAATGCCGCCGCCAGCCTGCGCACGACCGTGCAGGACTATGCGACCTTCCTGAGCTTGATGATGGCGGGCCGGCAAGCTGCGGCATGGGAGATCAGTGAGAGTGCGCGACAAGCCATGCTGGCACCGCAGATCAGCTTGCCGGGACGATGGACCGAGAAAGGTTTGGGTTGGAATACCGAACAGACCCGTGATGGGCCGATGTTCTACCACTCCGGCAGCAACAGCGGCATCTTCAAGAACTTCGCACTGGGCGACGCGCAGCGCGGGCGCGGCATCGTGGTGTTGACCAATGGCGGCAGCGGTTCATTCGTGCACCAGCGGGTGGTGCGTGCTGCGACCGGATACGATCTGCTTTCGTACGATCTTTGATTGAGTGCGGGTATCCGTTACCCATGCATCCGCAGCCTTGTTTCATTTGCGATGAACCCGCTGCCAGTGGACTTGGGCCGCGCGTGTTGTCGTTGCCGCACGGCAGTTCACTGCTCGAAAACGCCATCGCCGGCCTGCTCGGCGATGGGTCGGACCTCCTGCACCAGGCTCAGCAAGGTCTTTCCCGGCTCCTCATTCATCACTTCATGCGCGGACTGTTCAAACCAGATCAGTTTCTTCTGCGGCGCATCCACGCTGGCGAACCATTCGGCTGCCAGTTCGGAGGACACGTTGTAATCGTGCCGGCCCAGGAACAGGAACAACGGCGTCTTGAGCTGGCGGGTGCTGCTCATGTCGAGGGTCAGCACATCCGCGAGCAGATGCTGCATGGAAAAATCGTTGCCCTTCCAGGCCGCGGCTATATCTGCGTCGGCATATTCGGGTGACAGCGCAAAGGCTGCGGCCTCGGCATCGCCGCCGCGACGGTTGTGGACCATGCCGCCGTAGTGGTTCAACCAATGTCGCTGTTTGAACAGTGCATCCAATGCAACCGGGGTATTGCCCTGGGCATATGGCGCTATTGCCTGCAGGTCAGCGATGGCCTGTGCGTTGTGGTCTTGTTGCGCCTGTTGCATCGTCCATGCCCAGCCGCGCCGCTCGCTCTCCGGCGCGTTGGATATCTGGCCCATGCCGATATAGGCATGCAGCCATTGCGGGCGTTGTTTGGCCACTTCCAGGCCCAGATAGCTGCCCCAGGATTGGCCGAGCAGGAAAATCTTCTGCTTGCCGAATTCGTGGCGCAGCCACGCCACCATTTCCAGTGAATCGGCGACCATTCGCTCACGGGTCATGGTGGGGGCCAACTGCACTGGATCGTTGCTCGCAAAGGTCTTGCCCGCACCGCGCTGGTCCCACTGCACGACGGTGAAGTACTCCTCCCAGCCGCGCTGGAAGTACCAGCTGGTGGGCATGGCGACCCAACCCGGCCCACCATGCAGCATCAGCAGAACCGGGTTGCGCGCATCGTTGCCGCGGATCGATACCCATTGATCGATCCCGCCGATGCGGACCTTCTCCAGGCGCTCGATGCCGTTGTCGGCTACCACGCGGCGCATGTCTGCCACGATGGCGGTGGCCTGCGCCCGGTTACGTGGCGCGGGAGCTTCAGGCACGGCGGCGCTTGCGCCAGGGCAGGCGCCAGCAACAATGCAGAGCAGAAACAGCGGCAGCAACTTCATTGGCTTCCCAGCTTCGGTGTCAATTGCAGGAATGAAGCATGCCATGTGCGCTCCGCAACGACATCTCGGACAGGTTTGCAGCATTGGCCGCAGCTGTCGCATATCTTTACCGTGGTCGCAGGCCACTCACCTCAGTCCTGCGAATCGGATTCGATTTCCAATACCGCACCCAGTCTCTCGGCCAAGGCCTGCGCTGCATCCAGCACCCGCGCCAGGCTCTGATCGCTGATGGTTTCCACCTGGATCAGACGGTAGCCCGGGCCTTCGTTGTCGCTGAGGCCCGCCGAGCTGCTGTCTTCGTCGTCGGCATCGAATGCGGGTTCGGTGATGTCCTCGGCTGAATCCACATCGTCCATGCCCTTGAGCATGTCGAGCAAGGCCTGGGTAACACCTTCGTCGGCGGTAAGGCGGAGTTCGAGGTTTGCCATGTGCAGCTCCTTTGGGGGGGGGATGTGTTATTCGCCGTCAGCCTGGAAGCCAACCTTTCTATGGCTGCCATCGCAGAAGGGCTTGTTGTTGGAATGGCCGCAGCGGCACAACCAGGTCTCGGTGACCCGGTCGATGGTGCGGCCGGTGCCACTGACGACTTCAAGGTTGCCGATGACGTGCAGCGGGCCGTTTTTGGTCGGGTTGACCTGCAGCGGGCCATCACGTTGCGGCAAGGCTTCGGACTTCTTTTCCGCCGGTTCGCCGCTTGCGGTAAAGCCACAGTCGACATGGCGGTGGTCGCAGAAGGGCTTGTTGTGTGACTCGCCGCAACGGCACAGGGTTGCGCGCATGCCTTCGTCGCTGCCGGCGATCAACAGCGGTGCGTTGAAGGCGAGCGGGCCGTTCTCGCGCACATGCACCAGGTTCACCACCGGTGCGGGTTCGGCGTGGCTGCCGTCGTTGTATTCGTAGCGGATGGCGCCGGATGGGCAGTTGCGCGCGATCAGCGCCACTTCCTCCGGAGGCACGGCGTCGGGGTGGATCCATTCGCCCACCACATTGGGCACGAAAACGTCCGGGTGGCTGAGCACGCAGTTGCGTGAGTGGATGCAGCGTTCACCATCGAAATGGATGGTGACGGTCTTGCCGCGTACGGTTTCGGTTGCCATGGGCTGCCTCCGCTTCGGAAGGCGCAGTGTCGCGCGGAAGACGTTAAGGCCGGGCGTATACAGTTGGGTGGGTTTGTGGGAGCGGCGTGAGTTGCGAAGCCGGGGGCAATGAGATTTTCATCGGGCCGAGGCTTGATGGGGGTACATGCTTCGCGGCTTGCGCCGCTCCTGCA
The DNA here is from genome assembly GCF_056856655.1 of Stenotrophomonas sp. STEN033. Taxonomy (NCBI): domain Bacteria; kingdom Pseudomonadati; phylum Pseudomonadota; class Gammaproteobacteria; order Lysobacterales; family Lysobacteraceae; genus Stenotrophomonas; species Stenotrophomonas sp. STEN033. The sequence continues at coordinate 26,262 of NZ_JBXFWM010000019.1, read as the reverse complement.
GAAGCGGGCTATCTGCGTACGGCCAGCACGCCATCCAGGGCCAGCTCGGCCTTGAAGCCGGCTTTCTGCAAGCGTGTGGCCACTTCCCGGGGTACATCGCGGCCACTGGTGAGCTTGTTGGGGGCGCCGGTGTAATGGAACAGGCGGCCGCCTTTGCGCAGCACGCGCGCCAGTTGATCGTAGAACACCTGCGAGTACAGCTCGCCGGCAATGCCGAAGCGCGGCGGGTCGTGCAGCACGGCGTCCATCGAGGCATCGGCGATGTGTTCGATTTCCTTGGACACATCGCCCTGCTTCAGCTGCAGACGGCCGCCCGCAGCGGCGCTGTCAGGGTCCGGCGACCACGGGTTGAGGGTACGCAGCCACAGCACCTCCGGGCTCTTCTCGAAAGAGCGGATGCCGGCCACGCCTTCGTCCAGGCAGGAGGCGGCGAAATAGCCCATGCCGCCGCAGGTGTCCAGGATCTGCTTGCCGCGCGGCTCCACCAGTGCCACCTTGCGGCGGGCGTCGTCCAGTGGCGAGATCTGCGCGCTGACCAGCATCTTGATGCCGTCGATCTCGAACGTGGGGATTCCCCAGTCGGTAGGTACCAATTTGTACAGGCCGCTGCCGAAGCGCGAGGCAGCGCTGAACTCCTCGCCATCCCAGTAGTAGATGGTGCGGTCCTTGAGCTTGGCCGGCCACAGGTAGTGCTGGCCGCGGAACTGAAAGCTGTCGCTGCCAATGCCAACGGTTTGCTGGCTGCGGCCCAGGTCGAGCGAGGTGCTGATTTCGCTGCTGCCCTTCTTCAGGGCGCTGTGCAGCTGCTCGAGCAAAGGGCGGGTGAGCAGGGGGCCGGTGTAGTGGGGCATGGGGGCTGCAGGTGGTGCGAGGGTGGGAATGCTACCGCAGCTGGGTTTTGGGGGTTGAGTTGTGCGCGAAGAGCACCCCTCCCCAGCCCTCCCCTTTGCTCCGCAAAAGGGAGGGGGCCAAAAGCTCCCTCCCTTTGCCGAAGGCAAGGGGAGGGCCGGGGAGGGGTAGCCTTGGACGTTTGCGCCTTGCTGGAAATCCAACTCCACACGCGCCGGTCAACGATCAACAGGCATAATTCGCGCCCCTCCCCTCGATTGCGCTTGCGCTGCCGCCCCTGCGGGCCAGCACCGGCGATCCGCCCGTATGTCCTTTCTGCATTCTGAACTGGCGCAGTGGCGCGCCAATCCCCTGCGCGAAATGCTGGCCGGTGCCGTGGCCACCTTTGCCTTGATTCCGGAAGTCATCGCATTCTCGTTCGTGGCCGGGGTGGACCCACAGGTCGGCCTGTTCGCCTCCTTCGTGCTGAGCATCGTGATCGCGGTGTTCGGTGGCCGGCCGGCGATGATCACCGCCGCCGCCGGTTCGGTGGCACTGGTGGCAGCGCCCTTGGTCAGTGCACATGGCCTGCCGTATCTGTTCGCGGCCGGGCTGCTGGCCGGCGTGATCCAGATCGTGTTCGGGGTGCTGCGCCTTGGGGTGTTGATGCGCTTTGTCAGCAGCTCGGTACGTACCGGCTTCGTCAATGCGCTGGCCATCCTGATCTTCTCCGCGCAGTTGCCGCAGCTGCACGGCGCCACCACCGCCACCTGGCCGATGCTGGCGCTGGGCCTGCTGGTGATCTACGGGTTGCCGCGCCTGCCCCTGCCCGGCGTGCGCGCGATTCCCACGCCGCTGATCTGCATCGTGGTGCTGAGCCTGCTGGCGTCGTGGCTGAAGTTGGAGCTGCCCACCGTCGATGATCTCGGCAAGTTGCCCCAGGCCTTGTCGCAGTGGATGGGCCTGCCCGCGCTGCCGTTTGACCTGGATACCTTGCGGATCATCGCCATGCCGGCGCTGGCCATCGCGATGGTCGGCCTGCTGGAATCGATGATGACTGCGCGGGTAGTGGACGAACTCACCGACACGCCCAGTTCCAAGAACCGCGAATGCACCGGCCTTGGCGTGGCCAATATCGCCGCCAGCCTGTTCGGCGGCATTGCCGGTTGCGGCATGATCGGGCAGACCGTGGGCAACGTGAAATACGGTGGTCGGGGCCGGTTATCGACCTTGTTTGCGGGCGTGTTCCTGCTGGTGCTGATGGTGTTACTGAAGCCCTGGGTAGGGCAGGTGCCGGTGATCGCGCTGGTGGCAATCATGGTGATGGTCAGCGTGTCCACCTTCGACTGGCGCAGCCTGGGCGCGCTGGTGCGGCATCCGCGCCTGTCCGGCGTGGTGATGCTGGCGACGGTGGCGGTGACCTTGGGCACGCACAATCTGGCCGCCGGTGTTGGCATCGGCGTGCTGTTGAGTGGGGTGTTCTTCGCATTGAAGGTGGCGCGGCTGCTGCAGGTGGAGCCGCATGAACAGGCCGACGGCAGCCTGCGCTATGTGGTGCGCGGGCAGGTGTTCTTTGCTTCTGCGGATGCCTTCATCGATGCCTTCGATCCGCGTGTGGCCGAGGGGCGTGCGGTGGTGATTGATCTGTCCGGCGCGCAGTTGTGGGACATCACCGCCGTGGCTGCGTTGGAGAAGGTGGTCAGCCGTTATCGCCATCACGGCGTGAAGCCGCGCGTGCTGGGCCTGGATCGTCAGGGCCGGGCATTGCTGCGGCGGGTGTTGCGCGAGGGCGAGCTGGCAGTGGAAGACCCGGCGTTGTAGGAGCGGCGTGAGCCGCGAAGCCGGTGGAGGTGCCGATCGCCGGGGAAGCTGCAATTGCTGGCATTGCTTCGGCCGATGGTCCGGTAGTTTCGCGGCTTACGCCGCCCCCACAAGGGAGGGCGCACTGGTGTTGTTGTAGGAGCGGCATCAGCCGCGAAGCTGATGTAGGTGCCGATCGCCGGGGAAGCTGCAATTGCAGGCTTTGCTTCTGCGGATGGTCCGGTAGCTTCGCGGCTTACGCCGCTCCCACAAGGGAGTGGCGCGCTGATGTTGTTGTAGGAGCGGCGTCAGCCGCGAAGCTGATGCAGGTGCCGATTGCCGGGGAAGCTGCAATTGCGGGCTTTGCTTCGGCGGACGGTCCGGTAGCTTCGCGGCTTACGCCGCTCCTACAAGGGCGCTTACATCACGTCCCAGGCGTAGCCGCCGCGCTCCAGCACCGAGGCGGCCAGTGATTCGACGATCTCGTCCTCGTTGCGCTCCAGTCCACGCACATTACGCGCCATGCGCCGGCGTGCCTGGCGGGCGAACAAACGGGCAATCTTCACCGCGTCATCGGCGGCCGGGTGCTTGGCCTGCAGCAGGCTCTCCACCCGCGACAGCACGCACAGGCCGACGAACAGGTCGATGGCGATATCGGCCACGCGCTTCTGTGCATGTTGCTGGTCGGCGATCTTCTTGCCGTGCTTGCGCAGCAGCCGGTCCGAGGCCTTGGACAGCTCCACCGTGTATTTCTCGCACAGCCGCGCCAGCGGCCGCAGCGCATCATCGAGCGGCGCGCGGATGCGGCCGGTGCCGTAGCCGGTGGCTTCGCGCATGCGGCGGCCGGCATAGTCGCTGAGCACGCCGAAGCCCTTGATCGGGTCGTTGAAGATGCCGCCCACCGCGCTCTGCAGTTCACTCAGCGTCGCGCCCACGCCCTTCAGTCCGTTCAGCGCCACATACAGGCGCAGGATCTCGTTGGTGCCTTCGAAGATCGACAGGATGCGGGTATCGCGGGTCATCTGTTCGTACGGCAGCTCGCGCATGAAGCCGTTGCCGGCGGCGATCTGCAGCGCTTCATAACAGCTGCGCTGCACGGCCTCGCTGGCGAATACCTTGCTCATCGCCGCTTCCACCGAATAGTCGGTGCGGCCGCTGTCGATCAGGTGCGCCACCATCCACACCGTGCTTTCGGCAGCAAAGCAGTCGGCGGTCATCTGCGCGATCTTCTCGCGCACCAGGCCGAACTCGGCAATGGCCTGGCCGAACTGCTTGCGCTCGCTGGCCTGTGCACAGGCCATGCGGATCAGCGCGCGCATGCCGCCCACCGCGCCGCCGCCCAGGCCGGTGCGGCCGCTGTTGAGGATGTTCATCGCCACCTTGAAGCCCTTGCCGACCGGGCCCAACACATTGGCGGCCGGCACCCGCACCTCGTTGAAGGCGACGGTGGTGGTGGATGAGGCGCGGATGCCCATCTTGTCTTCGTGCGGGCCATGGCTGACGCCGTCCCAGCCGGCTTCGACGATGAAGGCGGTGACCTTGCCCTCCGCCGTGTCGGTGCGCGCGAACACCGTGTAGAAGTCGGCGATGCCGCCGTTGGTGATCCAGATCTTCTCGCCGCTCAGCGTCCAGCTGCCGTCATCGTTGCGGTGGGCCTTGGTGCGGATGGCGGCGGCGTCGGAGCCGGCACCGGCTTCGGTCAGGCAGAAGGCGGCGATCATCTCGCCACTGGCCAACCTGGGCAGGTAGCGCCGCTTCTGCTCGTCGTTGCCGAACAGCAGCAGGCCCTTCATGCCGATAGAACTGTGCGCGCCGATGGTCAGCGACACCGAGCTGTCGTGGCTGCTGGTCTGGCCCAGCACGCGCGCATAGGCACCGTTGGACAGCTCCAGCCCACCGAATTCCTCGGGGATGATCAGCCCGAACAGGCCCATGTCACGCAGCGCCTGGATGAACTCCGTTGGCTGCTCGGCATCGCGGTCGTACTGGCGCAGGTCGGCGGTCTTGTCGGCCAGGAACTGGTCGATGGCATCGGTCATCGCGCCCAGCATCTCGCGGTCACGCTCGCGGATCTGTGGGTAGGGGAACAACACCTCTTCGGCGATATGGCCAAAGAACAGCTGCTTGGCGATGCTTTCATCCAGATTCTGTGCTGCAACGGTATTCACGAACGGCTCCTTGTGCTGCGAACGATGACGGCGTCTGGCCGATGATGGCCCAGTCTTGCCACAGGTTCACCTATTCGTGGGACACAATTGTTGAACTCGGTGTGCCCTTGTTGGTCTCTGCATGCTGGGGTTGTACTTCGCCAAGGCCGGTTGATGCCTTCCGGGCCATGTTTCCGATGGAGCTGCATGCGTTCTGACCATTCTGCCGAGCCGCTGTGGACCCGCGTGACCGCTGCCGTGGTTGCATTGGCGTTCATGCTCGGCGTAACGCGCCTGATGCTGCAGGTGCCCGCCTTGAACACGGGCGGCGAGCAGACGCGTGTGCAGCTGCGGTGGCTCTCGCCGGATGCCTCCAGGCAGGATCTGGCCGTGCCGCAGCCGACGATCACAGTCGCGCCCGGAACGCCCATGGATTCCAAGCGGGCATCCAGTACTTCACCCGCATCCGAAACCGTGGCTCCGGTTCTTCCGGCTGCACCAGCTGCCACCGCGGCAGCCCCGCAGACCGCCTGGTCGCAGCGGCTATACGGCAAGGACGGCACGCTCGCCATCCCGGATGCCACGGATACGCGCCAGAAGAGCGCAGCTGAGCGTGTGTTCGAGCATCGTGACGAGCTGGCCACGCAGGTGGGAGAACGCGCGACTGCCAACCTGTTTTCGCGCGAACGTGCGGGAACGCGGCAGAAACGCTCCGAGCGCCTGCTCTATGGCGAGGACATCCAGGCTGCTGAAGCCCGACGACCGCCGGATATCGCCTTCAATCCGCGTCTACATGAGCGGCCCTCCGACCTGGGCAGTGAAGCAACGGGCGATGCCTACAAGGCCGCACCGATCCGCTACGAGAAGGCGCCGGACATGAAGGGCGAGGCCAGCCGCCGCATCCGCGTGGCGATAGGCGCGCTGGAGCAGCGCTACCCGCGCTGCAATGCCGATCAACGCCGGCGCTGGCTGGGCATCGCGCAGCAGCACCTGGAGGCGCTGCAGCGGGTGGAGTATCGCTACAACAATGGCGCAGACCCGGTGGAGGCCGAGCACAGCCTGCCCAGCGCCGCAGACAGTGCCTATGACCTGGCCCGGCGCGCCCTGTGGGATGCCGAGCGGCGCATGAAAATGTGCACTTGAGCGGCGGTCATCGCAGGCCAGTTGCAGGACCTGCCATCGACATCGAAACTGCGTGTCGACCGCGTTGCGGGCCATCGCTCGGACAAACCGGGACAAATCAGGACAACATTGCTAAGTTATTGTCTTTTAATGGCTTTTTACGGCTTCTGCATGCCTAGAATCGGGCGTCTTCCCATTCTGGTATCGCGATGAAGTCGATTGGTCTGTTGTTCTCCGCAGTGGTGCTGGCTTCCACGTTTGCTTGCCAGGCTGCACCCACGCCGTCCGCTGCCACGGGTGTGGGCGTTGCTCCCGGTCATAGCCATGCGCTGCCCAAGCACGCCCTGGTCGGCTATCTGCACAACTTCGACAACGGCCAGGGCCTGTTGCCGGTCGGCAAGGTCGACGACAGCTGGGACGTGATCGTGCTGGCGTTTGCCGATGACATGGGCGAGGGCAAGGTGGCGTTCAATCCGGACCCTGCCCTGGATCGCGCGCAGTTGATTGCCGACATCGCCGCCAAGCGTGCGCAGGGCAAGATCGTGGTGCTGTCCTTTGGTGGCGAGCTGGGCACGGTGACCTTGAACACGCAGCGTGACGAAGACAACTTCGTGCGCACCACCGCAGAGGCGATCAATACCTTCGGCTTTGATGGCATCGACGTGGATCTGGAGAAGATCGCCGGCGTGGTGCACGGTGCGCCGGTTACCCCGCACCTGATCTCGGCGGTGAAGCGCCTGCACGGCATGTACCCGAACCTGTATGTGTCGATGGCACCGGAGCACCCGTATGTGCAGGGCGGCTTTGTGTCGATGGAAGGCATCTGGGGTGCTTACCTGCCGCTGATCGACGGCCTGCGTGAGGAGCTGGACCTGCTGCATGTGCAGCTCTACAACAACGGTGGCCTGCCGACGCCGTACCGCGCCGAGAAGTATCCGGGTGGCAGTGTCGACATGATGGTGGGCTCGGCGAAGATGCTGATCGAAGGCTTTGATCTGGCTGGCGGCAAGGGGCGTTTCGAGGGCCTGCGTGCCGACCAGGTGGCGTTGGCCTTGCCGTCGGGGCTGCGTGCTGCGGGCAATGGGTATGCGACGCCGGCGGATATCAATCGCGCTTTTGATTGCCTTACCACGGCCACGCAGTGCGATGAGGTGAAGCCCAGCCAGCCGCATCCGGATTTCCGCGGGGTGATGACCTGGTCGATCAACTGGGATGTATCCGATGCGCGCGCGTTCTCCGCACCGGTGGGGGAACATCTGCGGGCTGCGCAGGCGCGCTGAGCGGGTAGCGGCTAGTTGCATTCCGAGCAGGCCACTGCTTGATGCATTCTGAGCAGGTAACTGATTGATGCATTCCCTTCCCCCGCCTGCGGGGGAAGAGCCTGTCCCCGCGAAGGCGGGGATGCCCGCAGGGCGGATGGGGGCGCTTTTGCTTCCTGTCTTGCTTGAAGCTTGGAAGGCGCTTTTCTCAAGTATTGCTATGCAGTTTCAGGGCTGCGCAGCTGTTGAAGGGTTGCCCGCTTTGTCAGGGGCAGAAGCAAAAGCTGCCCTCATCCGGTGCTTCGCACCACCTTCTCCCGTGAACGGGTGAAGGGAATGGCCAGCGCCAAAGCCAAAGCCACAGCCAACGCCAGAGCAAGAGCCAAAGCCAAAGCGGCCGCAGGCATGCCGCTTGCCGCGCTCACTCCACCCAGAAATGCACCAAGGTCACGAGCTCATCGCTGCGGAACCCGGGGTAGAGCTGCTGCATCACCCGCAACAGGCCAGCAGGGGTGCGACAAGCCGGGTCATGCTCATCGCGCAGATCCGCTTCCTCCAGTGCATCAAAACCGCGCAGTTCGGTCTGCAGTGCCAGCGGTCCCAGCTGGCGGCCGTCCGCCAGTGCGATGCAGGCCTGCGCCACCCCATGCCAGCGCGCTCCGCGCCGTACGCTGGTGTTGCGACCGGTATGGAAACGGGGGTTGTCGAAGCCTAGCAGGGGCGCGGTCATGGGCGTGGGGCAGGGTGGGAAAGCGTCCATTCATTCTGGGCGCGATTGGCGCATTTTTCATCACCTGCCGTTCAAGCAGGCAGGCTCAGCATCATCACCCTTCTTCTGACCGGATCCGGCCATGCCACGCGCGGCTGCTCTTGCGCTGTTGCTGCTGTTGTACGGGCTGTGTGCGCCGTTGCAGGCGCGCACGGTGTACCGCTGTGTGCAGAAGGGCACTGTCAGCATGGCCACCGCACCGGAACCCGGCTCCAGCTGCAAGGCCATCGTGATCGATGACAACGCTGTGCAGACCCCCAACCTGTGGGGCAACTTCGGCGTGTTCAGCGGCACCCTGTACGAGCGTGAGCAGGACGGCAGCAAGGTCTACTCCACCCGCAACCTGCCCGGGTCCACGCCCTACCTGCGCTTCACCGTGGCCACGCCGCCGGGTGAGCCCGCGCACGCGGGCCTGGGCAGGGTCGGCACGCCGCAGTTGAATCGGCATGCGCCGCAGTTCCGCGCCGCCGCCAAGGCAACCGGCGTGGATGACGCCTGGTTGCGGGCCGTCGCACATGCCGAAAGCGCCTTCGATGAAAAAGCGGTGTCGCCCAAGGGCGCGCAGGGCGTGATGCAGCTGATGCCAGAAACCGCCAGCGAGTACGGGGTGAGCGATCCGCTGTCACCGGCGCAGTCGATCAACGGCGGCGCACGCTATATGAAGTCCCTGCTGCGCCGTTACAACGGCGACCGCACGCTGGCGGCGGCGGCCTACAACGCAGGTATCGGCGTGGTCGCGCGCTACGGCGGCGTACCGCCCTATGCGGAGACGCGGCAGTACGTGGACAAGGTGCTGGCCCTGTACAGCCGCTACCGCGAAGCGATGGGCACCGGGCCGGAGCGGCCGGCGCTGTAGTTGGCTAGGTGGGTTGAACCAGCCTACTTCTCCCCAGTCCTCCCGTGCTGCGCAAGAGACGGAACAGCGCACGGCGTCAGCTTTCGCCCCCTCCCTTTGCCGCAGGCAAGGGGAGGGCTGGGGAGGGGGTGCCCTTGCCCTGGCTTTATCGCCCCTGCCTCAATCAAGCCCGGCCTCTGGCCCAGGCAAACGCAGCTGCTGCCAGCCAACGTGGTGCATAAGCTCCCGCACCACCACCAGCGCGGCGACAAAATCTTCCCGTTCCGGAATGCCTTGGCTCTTTGCCGGCATCCCCGCCGCTACCTGTGCCAGTTGCTGGAATGCGCGTTCGATTTCCTCGATATCCAGCTCAAGCACTGCCTGCTGCGGATAGCCCAGCACCCCTGACAACGGTGCCAACACCGCATCGGCGCACTCCAATACCTCCAACGTCTCCTGGCGCAGCGCCGGAATCCACGGCATCAGGGCGTCCTCGGTGCTGGCAATGGCCTGCTCCATGGCCGACCCGGAAGGCGGAAACTGGCGCAGGCCCGCGTCCAGCAGCGATGACAGCGACAGTGGCAGGCTGATGTCGGTGCTATGCCCGGCACGCAGGCGGATCAGTTCTTCTTGCAGATACAGATGCATACGTTTCTCCACCATGCAGGGCTTTCGGCGGTTTCGCCGCGGGCCGCGAGCGTCTATCGTGCCGGGTCCGCAGTTGGTTGGGTGTACATGGATCGCAAACATTGGGTGATTGCCGTCATCGCCGTTACCGGTGCCGCGCTGGGCGCCAGTTTCCTGTGGGCGCCGCAAGCGCCCGCACCGGCTGCTGCGCCGCCGACGCCACTGGGGTGGCAGGCGCAGATCGCCTTGCTGGGCGGCGACGGCGTGGCTGGCAACAGTGCCGGCAAGGCCGCACAAACCCGTTTCAGTGATCCCTGGGGGCTGGCGATGGGGGGCGGTGTGCTGTTCGTCGCCGATGCCGGTGACAACAACCGCATCCTGTATCGCGGCCTGGACGGCGCCTTCCAGGTGCTGGCCGGTGGCATGGAAGGCTTCGCCGATGGGCAGGGCAGCGCGGCCAGATTCAATACTCCATCGGGCATCGCCCTGGATGCGCAGGGCAATCTGTACGTGGCCGATACCGGTAACCACGCCATCCGCAGGATCACCACGCAAGGCCAGGTCACTACCCTGGCCGGTGACGGTACGCCAGGCTTCGCGGACGGCAGCGGCGCGCAGGCACGTTTCAATGGACCGATGGGTGTTGCGGTAGGCGCGGACGGTCGTGTCTATGTCGCCGATACCTGGAATGACCGCATCCGTGTCATCGCTGCCGATGGCACGGTCAGCACCCTGGCCGGCGGCGCCCTGCCGGGTTGGGAGGACGGGCAGGGGGCGCTGGCGCGCTTCGATACGCCCACTGACCTCAAGTTCGACAGCCACGGCAACCTCTGGGTTGCCGATCTGCAGAACAACGCGCTGCGTACGGTCAGCCCTGCCGGCATGGTCAGCACCCGCATTGGCATTCCCAATGGCGATCGTGTGCTGTGGGGGCCAATGGCCTTGGCCATCACCCATGATGACGTGGTCTATGTGGGGGAGCGTTTGAGTGGTCGCGTGGTGCAGCTGTCAGCGCAGGGCCACCTCGTTGCCGTGGCGGGTAGCGATGCACAGCGCTTCGCACGCCCGGCCGGATTGGTGCTGGCGCCCGATGGCAGCTTGTTGCTGAGTGATGCCGACGCCTATCGCCTCCATCATCTGCTGCCGCGGACTGCGACAACCACGGACGTACCGCCGCAACTCGGGCCGTCGCCGGACAATCCCTTGCCTGGCAACCAGGGCCGCTGGCCGCTGGCGCCGCAGCGGGGCTGGCACGAAGTCACCGGCACCCTGGGCGAGGTGCGCGGCAACTTCAGTGGCGAGAGCCGACACCACCTGCACAGTGGTTTTGATGTGCGCGGCGACGTTGGCCAGATCGTGCTGGCCATCGCCAGCGCCAAGGTCAGCAGCCCGGCCTCCACCTGGACCTTGGGCGGCCAGGCCGAAGGCCTGTCGCTGGACAAGCTCGACTACATCCACATGAAGGTCGGCCGCGATGCCGGCAATCGCGCGCTGGACCCTGCCCGCATGCAGCTGGTCTATGACGACAGCGGCAAGCTGGACAGGGTGCGGGTACGTCGCGGCACCCGTTTCCAACCCGGCGATGCGTTGGGCAGCATCAACAACCAGGCACATGTGCATCTCGCGGTGGGGCCATCGGGCTATGAGCGCAACGCGGTGCGGCTGGGCTTCTCCAACTATGCCGACCATATCGCACCGAAGATCGACGACATCGCCCTGCTCGACAGCAACAACCAGCGCCTGAGCGAGAAGGTAAATGGGCGTCTGCGCGTGTCACGCGATGCTGGCGGCCTGCAACTGGTGGTGGAAGCCTGGGACCAGGTCGACAACAACCTGCCGCGGCGCCGGCTTGGCTTGTACAGCCTGGGCTTCCAGATACTTGGTGCCGACGGTCGCGCCCTGGCCGGTTACGAACAGCCGCGCACCAACATCATCTTCAATCGCATGCCGCCGCAGCGTGAGGCGGTGAAGCTGGCCTACGCCGCCGATAGCGGCATCACCGTGCATGGCAGCAGCAGCACCCGCTTCCGCTATGTGCTGACCAATACGGTGCGTGACGGTTTGTTGGCTGGGGGCGCGCTGGATCCCGCCGTGCTCGCGCCCGGCGACTACACCATCCGCGTCAGCGCCCGGGATTTCAGCGGCAATGAAGCTGTCGCGGGGCGCGAGCTTCCGTTGCGCGTGTTCTAGCCGTGCATAAAAAAACCCCGGCGCTGGGCCGGGGTTTCAAGTACATCATTCAAGAGAGATTGCGTTGTTGCTCAGCACCTGATCAGAAGTCGTAGGACGCGGTCAGGCGCACCGAACGCGGCGCGGTGTAGTAGGTGCCCATGCCGTAGGTGTTGGATACGGTGTACGGGTTGGCCTCGAAACGGGCATCGGACTGGACCTGCTTCAGTTCGTTCAGCACGTTGAACACATCCAGGCCCAGGGCCAGCTTGTGATCAGCGAAGGACGGACGGTAGATCACACCCAGATCCAGCTGCTTGGTCCACGGCTGACGGCCTGCATCACCCGGGCGCGACGGCTTGCCATCGCAGTAGTGGTACGAAGCGCCATAGCCGGCAACCGGCTCGCTGTGGTCGGTGCCGTAGAAGCCCAGACAGGTCTTGGGCATGCCCGACATGATGCGCAGGGTGGCCGATGCGGTCCATTCGTCGTTGAACTGGTATGCACCGAAGCCCTTCAGCTGGTGGCGACGATCGTTGGCCATGTAGCCACCGGCGTACTCCATCAGTGCGGCTGCGTCCCAATCCTGGGTCTTGGACACGTCATCCTGGCCGATATCCGACTTCACCTGGCCTTCGGTATTGCCGAAGTTGCGCGACCAGGTGTAATCCACGCGGCCGTACCACTTGTCGGTCATCGGGTGCTCAAGGAACAGATCGACTGCAACATAGTCACGCTTGGCCTTGGTGCTGCCGTAACCCCAGTCCTGACCATTCATGGTGAAGGAGGTATAGCCCGAGCCATCCACATGCTTGGCCAGGAAGGTATTGGTCTTGCCCGGGTTGAAGATCACGCAGCCCGGGATCTGGAGGCCACTGGTGTCGACATTCATCGACTGGAGCTTGGCTTCCATCAGGTCCGGGTCGCAGATGTCGTCGATCGCGGTCTGCAGGCGACGGTAGGTGACCTTGGCGCCGGTGTTCCAGGACTGGCCGAGGGTCTTTTCAAAACCAAGGATCAGTTCATCCTGGTACTGCGACTTCAGATCGGTCGGCGCGACGCCAGCCGGGTCCGGGGTCAGGCCGTACTCGCCGTTGGAGGAAACCGGGCCCGGGCCCAGCGCGGTCAGGCCGGTCGGAACGCCATTGGCATCGATGCCGGTATAGGTGAAGTACTCGCGGGTGAAGGTGGAAGCCGAGGCACCACGGATGGCCACACTGTTCGGCAGGGCCAGGTAGTAACGGCCCAGGTTGGCGAACACCTTCAGCGAGGAATCACCGAACACGTCCCAGCTGGCGCCCAGACGCGGGGCCCACTGGTCGCCGCTCTTCACGTAGGCAACGGCCGCACTGTTGAAGTTGGTGAACTTGTCGTTGCGCACGCCAATGCTCAGCAACAGGTTCGGGGTGACCTGCCAGTTGTCTTCAATGAAGTAGGCCTTCTGCTCGACCGACATGCTGGTGGTGGTGGCGAAGACGTACTTGTAGGCAAAGTAGCCATCACCGCCCGGCGGGGTGATGTTGAAACCCGGGCTCGGCGACTTGTTCGGGTCGATGCTGGAGTAATACCACGCATAGCCGGGGCCGGTGATTTCCTGGCCTTCGTTCTTCGCGCTGTAGTACATGTTGTCGATACCGGCACGCAGCTGGTGATCGCCCAGACGGTATTCCAGATCTACGCGCAGACCACGGGTGGTGCTGCCTGCGTTGTCGGCCTTGGTGTCGCGGCTGGCCTGGTCGTTGCGGATCGGCTTGCCGCCGGTGATCTTCGGATCCTGCAGGCTCACGCCGCTCAGGTACGGGTTGTCCGATTCGCCGGGGTTGTACTGCAGGTTGCTCTGCGTGCTGCGGCCCCAGACGGCGCTCAGGGTCAAGTCATCGGTCAGGTAGCCGGTGTACTTGAAGATGTCGTAGTCGTCCTTGATCTTGGTCGTGTCGGAGAACGAACCGGTACGCCCGCCTTCCTTCAGGGTTTCATAGTCGAAGGCGGTGTAGTAGCCGCTGGTGCGGTCGGTGTTCTGGATACGGGTGTATTCCAGGGTGTGATCGTCGGTGATGTTCCAGTCGATCTTGCCGTAGAACTTCGGCGTATCGATGGTGTAGTTGTTGCGGGCCTGGGCGGCGGAGGCGGCGCTGTTGGTGGAGACGCCGTCCTTCTTGTCCGTCTCGGCGGCCAGGTGCACGAACAGGCGATCTTCGATCAGCGGACCGCTGACATAGCCACTGACCGTCGTACGGGTGGCGGTGTCGTTGTTGCGGTAGCGGTAGAGCGTGCCCGGGAGCTTCGCGCTGGAGTAGCGGTAGCCCGGGCCCAGCGTGTTGTTCGGATACCAGATGTCACGCGGCGAGGCGGCGAGCGAATCCGGTGCCCAGGTGGTCTGGAAGCCGAAATGCCACTCGTTGGTGCCGCGCTTGCCGAGCTGGTTGATCACGCCGCCGGTGGAACGGCCGTAACGCGCGCTGTAGCCGCCGGTATAGGTTTCCTGCTGGTCGATGGAGCCGTACGGCAGGCTGACGCCACCGATGTTGCTCAGCGGGTTGGAGGTGTTGAAGCCGTTGAGGTAGTACGCGTTCTCGGTGACGCTGGAACCACCGAACGACAGTACCGAGCGCGAACCATTGGTAAAGAAGCCACTGCCGCTCACCACGCCCGGGGCGAGCAGGGCGATGGCTTCGGCCGAGCGACCCAGTGGCAGCACGTCCAGCTGTTCGGACGTGATGACGGACTTGGAGACCGTATTGCTGACGTCGATCTTCGGCATGCTGGCGGCGGTGACCGTCACCGCATCCAACGTGGTGGCACCTTCGCCGCCGAACGAGACCTCGGTACCGGCACCGACGCGCAGCAGCACGTTCTCGCGCTTGTCGATGACCTGGCCATCGCGCTCAAGGCGGATGGAGTACTTGCCGACCGGCAGCGAGCCGAGGTTGTAGCGGCCGTTGGTGTCAACCGTGACACTGCGCTTGAGGCCGGATTCGTTCTGGACGGTGATCGTGGCGCCGGCGGCCGACGGGGCGTTGCCGAACAGGGAGCCGGTGGTGCTCTGGGCAGCGGCGGCGCCGATGACCGAGGTGAGGACGATAGCCAGCGCGGTGCGCTTGAGCCGGGTGACTTGGGAGCTGCGGGTCATCAAATTTCCTTGGTTCATTGATATGCAGACTGTTGTTGCAACCGCGCTGCAGTGAAATGTAGGTTTCATTACAGCTGAACGAAATATTAATTTCACTGCTAACGGTTTTACAATATCAGCTGAAACCAAAATTAAGTCGTTGAAATTGTTATCTAAAATTCAGCTGCGTGAGATTTTGTCCTCATTCATTTTCAAGGCTCTCACTTGTTCGCAGGCTCCGTACGCTACCGTCTTGTTTTGTTTCAGGCCAAGAAAAAGCCGACGCAGGCGTCGGCTCCCAGCGCGCGGTCACAGGTGTTGTGGGTGATGGGATTGGAGCTGCAGGCGGTGCCCGGCCCCCCGCAGTCGACTGCGCAGGCCTGCGTGGCTGCCTGCTGGGAGGGGGGAGGCTAGGCTCCGAGTCGCACCCGCTCTGCGTCCAGGTCATCCACCGGGCGCACTTCGATGCTGCCGTAAGCCGCCCAGGGAAACTGCTGGGCGATGCGCATCGCCTCATCGGCATCGGCGGCTTCGATCAGGTTGAAGCCGGCGAGAATCTCGCGTGTTTCGGCGAACGGGCCATCGATGATCCTGGTGAGCTCGTCGCGGCGACGCAGGGTCCGTGCGCTGGTCGGTGGCTGCAGGCGTTGTGACATCACCAGCGTGCCTGCGGCCTGGAGCGCGTCGGCATGGCGGAGGCAGCCGCGCATCAAGGTGTCGTACTCGCTGGCAGGCAACGTCTGCAGCAGGTGTGGGTCGATATAGATCAACAACATGAACTTCATGGGGCCGGTCTCACGCACATGGATGCGCATCATGTCGCATCACGCCTGCTGCATTGCCGCATGAACTGATTCATAAAAAGGCGACGCGCGCGTGTCGAGGTTGATGGCCGTGCTTCGTCGTACCTGTTGTGAAGCGGGCATGCGGCCTGCAACGGAGCAAGGCGATGAAAGTGATGGTGCTGGTGAAAGCGACTCCCGAGACCGAAGCCGGGGTCATGCCCACGCAGGCCGAGATTGCGGCGATGGGGGCCTTCAATGAAGAACTGGTCAAGGCCGGCATCATGCTGGCCGGCGACGGTTTGAAGCCTACCTCGCATGCGGCGCGGGTGCGTTTCGCGGCCGAGGGCCGCAGCGTCATCGATGGGCCTTTCGCCGAAACCCGCGAACTGGTGGCCGGCTTCTGGCTGTGGCAGGTGCGCTCGCTGGAGGAAGCGGTGGAGTGGCTCAAGCGCGCGCCGTTCACCCCCTCCAACGGCAGCGCGGTGGAAGTGGAGATCCGGCCGTTCTTCGAACCTGAAGATTTCGGTGAGGCCTTCACTCCGGAATTGCAGGCGCAGGAGCAGCGTCTACGCGAACAGATCGAACGCAACAACTGAAATCCAACCCCAAGCAGCAGGAGCAGGACGATGAAATTGATTCCGTTTTTGGGCTTCAATGGCCAGACCCACGAGGCGATGGCGTTCTACGCCAAGGCCCTGGGGGGCACGGTGGTGTCGGAAATGAAGTACGGCGACATGCCGCCGAGTCCGGACATGGATGCGGAAGGCTGTGGTGGGTTCATGCCGCAACCGGAGCAGATCGCGCATTGCCAGGTCGAGGCTGGCGGGGCAACGCTGATGGCCGCCGATGGCCCGCAAGGTGCCGGTGCCAGCGCCACCACCATCAATGTCGACGTGGACAGCATCGAGGAAGCCGAGCGCGTGTTCGCGGCCCTGGCCGAAGGTGGGCAGGTGCAGATGGCGCTGGCGGAAACCTTCTGGGCACACCGTTGGGGCATGTTGCTGGACCGCTACGGCAAGCCGTGGATGGTCAACTGCATGAAGCCGATGCCGGCGGAGGGTTGAGGCATGAGCAATCCGCAGATGATCTTCGTCAATCTCCCGGTGCGCGACCTGCAGGCGTCGAGGACGTTCTTCGACGCGCTGGGCTACAGCTTCAACCCGCAATTCAGCGATGACAACGCCGCCTGCATGGTGATCAGCGACAGCATCTTCGTGATGTTGCTGGTGGAGCCGTTCTTCAAGACGTTCACCACCAAACCGCTGAGCGACGCACGCAAGCAGACCGAGGTGATCACCTGCCTGTCTGCGGCCAGCAGGCCCGCGGTTGATGAACTGGTGGACAAGGCCTTGGCCGCCGGCGCCAGCGAGCCGATGCCGGCCCGTGACTACGGTTTCATGTACCAGCGCGGCTTCGCCGATCTTGATGGCCACCTGTGGGAAATCGCCCATATGGATGGCGAGCCGGGCCAATAACCAGGAGACGAACATGGCTTACGTGGACGGATATGTATTGCCGGTACCCAGCGCCAGGCTGGACGACTACAAGCGCATGGCGCGCAAGGCTGGCAAGGTGTGGAAAGAGCATGGCGCCCTCGCTTACGTCGAAGCGGTGGCGGAGGATGTGAAGCCGGGCAAGCGCAACTCGTTTCCGCAGGCGGTGAAGTTGAAGGAGGATGAGGTGGTGGTATTCGCCTACGTGGTGTTCCGCTCGCGCGCGCATCGCGACAAGGTCAATGCCAAGGCGATGGCCGATCCACGTTTGGCCGGCATGGGGCCGAAGGACATGCCGTTCGATGGCAAGCGCATGTTCTGGGGCGGATTCACGCCGTTCGTGCAGTTGTGAGGCTGCCTCCCTCCCTTGCGCCGGAGGTGGAGGGGAGGGCTGGGGAGGGGTTGGCTTTTCGCATCACTGGAGCAGGCCCCTGCCGAGCATGGCTCGGCACTACCGCCGGTCCTGCATGTGCGCTGCTTGCTTGCAGCAATCGCACCGCGATGCTGTGATCACGCCCTATGACCGATCCACACCTGCAACGACTGCTGGACACCCTTTGGCGCATGGAATCGCCGCGCCTGGTTGCACGCCTTGCGCGCATGCTGGGTGACCTCGACAGCGCCGAGGAACTGGCCCAGGACGCGCTGGTTGCGGCCCTGGAACATTGGCCAAAACAGGGAATTCCGGACAATCCTGCCGCCTGGCTGATGGCCACCGCGCAGCGGCGGGCCATCGATCGGCTGCGGCAACGGCGCCTGCATGCGCAGCGGCAGGCGCAGATCATCGACGAACAGCAGGACTACAGCATGGGCGCGGACCCGTCCGACCATCTGGACGACATCGGTGATGACCTGCTGCGGCTGGTGTTCGTCGCCTGCCATCCCGAATTGCCTGCCGATGCGCGGGTCGCGCTGACCCTGCGCCTGCTCTGTGGCTTGAGCACCACCGAGATCGCCCGTGCTTATCTGGTTCCAGAACCCACCATCGCCCAGCGCATCGTCCGCGCCAAGCGGCTGTTGGCCGAACGCAAGGTGCCGTTCGAAGTGCCGCGCCTGCAGGAACTGTCCGCACGCTTGCAGTCGGTGCTGGATGTGGTCTATCTGGTTTTCAACGAGGGCTACGCGGCCAGTAGCGGTGAAGACTGGATGCGACCGGCGCTCTGCGAAGAGGCGTTGCGCTTGTGCCGCGTGTTGGCCGGGTTGATGCCCGATACGGTGCCTGTGCTCGGCCTGCTGGCGCTGATGGAGCTCCAGGCCTCGCGCCTGCGAGCGCGGACCGCCGCCGATGGTTCGGCCGTATTGCTGCTGGAGCAGGACCGCAGCCGTTGGGATTGGTTGCAGATCGCACGCGGCCAGGCGCTGCTGGATCACGCGCTGGCACTGGGTGGTGGCAATGACGCCTATGTGTTGCAGGCTGCCATCGCCGCCTGTCACGCGCGTGCGCGTCAGGCCGTGCAGACCGATTGGCAGGCCATCGCTGCCTGTTATGCGCGCTTGGTGGAGGTGATGCCCTCGCCGGTGGTGGAACTCAATCGCGTGGTCGCGGTGGCACAGGCCCAGGGCGTGGCCGCGGCATGGCCGCTGTTGCAGCAACTCATCGATGATCCACAGCTGCGCGCCTATGCACCGTTGCAGGCCGTGCGTGGTGAATTGCTTGCGCAGCGCGGACAGCTGCGCGAGGCCAAGGACGCCTTTCAACAGGCAGCAGCGATGACATCCAACCTGCGCGAGCGCAGTGCATTGTTGCAACGGGCGGAACGACTTTAGCGCGGACTGCCGACAGCGCCAGAGCCGCGACATGTCGCAGTTTCATGCGGCTGTTTTCCTGCTGCACCGCGGGCTGTGTCCGCGCGTATTGCTGCCAGCCCAACAGAATATTCAGCAGGGCGCGCCACGCGCAAGGGCGTGGC
This sequence comes from Stenotrophomonas sp. STEN033, assembly GCF_056856655.1. Lineage (NCBI taxonomy): Bacteria > Pseudomonadati > Pseudomonadota > Gammaproteobacteria > Lysobacterales > Lysobacteraceae > Stenotrophomonas > Stenotrophomonas sp. STEN033. The sequence goes on along the minus strand of NZ_JBXFWM010000019.1, from coordinate 7,409 downwards.
GTGCGTCGAACTGTATCCAGCTTGGTGTGCGGAAAAGCCTCAACTTATGTTGATTGGCGATGCCGGTGTGCAACCTATATTTCCTGTGCTTCAAAAAGTGTTGGCCTTGCAACACGGCTGGCTTGCTTCACTTTATTCATGGGGTGCAGGATGAAAATGGAAAGGGTCTGCAACAGGATCGCCAAACGTACGCTGACGGCGGCGCTGGGCATCTGCATTGTTGGTGCGGTACACGCACAAAGTACGACCGGTGCAATATCGGGTTCGGTGCCAGCCGGCGCGCGGGTCACGATCACCAGCAATAGTGGCTTGAGTCGCAGTGTGATTGCCGATGACAAGGGACGGTACACCCTCAGCAGCTTGCCGGTGGGCCCCTATACCGTGGAGGTGGGCGAAGGGCGTCGCGATGTCGTGGTGACGGTAGGCGGGAACAGCAACGTTTCCTTTGCCGATACCGGGGCGACGACCCTGGGGACGATCAATGTCACTGCATCGGCGGCCGACAGCATCGATGTGCGCTCGGTGTCGACCAATACCGTGATGACGGCGCAGGAAATACAGCGTTTGCCGCTGGCGCGCACGGCGGAATCCATTGCCTTGTTGGCCCCGGGTGCGGTTGCGGGAAACCCGGTCTTCTTTGGTAGCGCCGTCTCCCTGGGAGGCGCCAGCGTCGCCGAGAACGCGTACTACATCAACGGGTTCTTTACCGGCAATCCAATGACCAACGTGGGGGGCTACACGCTGCCTTACGGCTCGATCGAGCAGCAGGAAACCTATACCGGTGGCTACAGCGCGAAGTACGGCCGATCCGATGGTGGCGTGCTCAACCAGATTGGCAAGAGCGGCAGCAATGACTTCCACTTTGGCGCGCAGGTCACTTGGACGCCAAGGGGCTTGCGTGCAGGTACACCGGACCGGCACCTGCCCAATGATGCGCTGCCCGAGGGATATGCGTACCAGGACGACACCCTGGTTGGACGCCTGTTCAGCCGTGGTGACAGGAATGAAAGCTGGGGCGAAACCTATAGTGCCTATGTCAGCGGTCCTTTGCTCAGGGATCGGCTGTTCGGCTTTGTATCGCTGGAGCAGGAGCGAACCGAAACCAAGGCATATCCGACTGTCCTGGGGGTCCCGCAGAGCCTGCACGACACCACCAAGAATCCCAAGCTCTACGCGAAGTTGAACTGGAACATCAACGACAGCAACCTGCTGGAACTGACCTACATGGCGCAGCGCAAGCGCTACCAGGGAGACTACTACGCGTACGACTTCGCCGAAGACGTGGAAGGCGAAGGCAATGGCTCCAGTCCGAACGAGGTGAAGGAGAACAACGAGTTTTCCATCATCAAGTACACCGGCTATCTCACCGATACGCTCACCCTCAACGCGATGTACGGTCATTCGCGGTTGCGCTACAGCAGCGTGCCAACGCTCACCGGCTTCGATCATGTCTCCAGCGCCAGTCTGCAGGATCCGGCGTACTGGCCGGCCGGTACGCCGGCCAGCGGCATCACCAATCCGCAGGCGGCCAGCAATGGTACGCCGGGCGCGGACGACTATGGCGACGGCCTGCGCCTGGAGCTGGAGTGGGTGTTGGGCAGGCACACCTTGACCGGCGGCATCGACAACCAGAAGTTCGAGGCCAAGAACGAAGGTGTCGACATGTTGATCGATCGCTGGATCTACCACAGCACCAATGCGCCGGATCGGGCGGTGAACGCGGCGCTGGACGTTGGTGCACCGGGCTCCCGCTACTTCGTCCGCAAATACATCTACAGCAATTCCACCAGCATGTCGCTGGAGCAGAAGGGCTGGTATCTGGAGGACAAATGGCAGGTAACCGACAATCTGCTGCTGTCGCTGGGCATTCGCAACGACCAGTTCACCAACAAGAACAACACCGGTGCAGCGTATGTGGATACCGGTGATCAATGGGCGCCGAGGCTGGGCTTCAGCTGGGACGTCTTCGGTGATGCCTCCTTCAAGCTGTTCGGCAACGCGGGCCGTTACTACCTGGCATTGCCGCAGGCAGTCGCAGTTCGCGGCGCTTCGTCCTCAACCTTCACCAGCGAGTACTTCACCTATACCGGCATCGACGCCAATGGCGTGCCAACCGGGCTGGAGCCTATCCTGAATCTGGCTGGCACTGCAGCCGCCGGACCGGTGTCCTCCAACCACGAAACCGGCCAGCCGAAAGATGCCGGCAGCTTTGCGCCCACTGACTTGAAGTCCTCCTACCAGGATGAATTCATCGTCGGCTTCCAGGCCCGCTTGAACGAAAACTGGAGCTATGGCGCAAAGGCCACTTACCGTGACCTCAAGTCGGCGATGGACGATACCTGTGATTCGGCCGCCATGGCAGCCAAACTGGAGAAGATGGGTATTGACGCATCGACGGTCGCCATTCCCGGTTCGGAGGGACTCGATGGTGGCTGCTTCATTGTCAACGTGGGTGACAGCAACACATTCCGCTTCGCCAACAAGGACGGCAATGGTTACACCTCGTTCCGCATGACGCCACAGGACTGGGGCTGGACGGTGCCGATGAAGCGCACCTACAAGGCGATCGACTTGTTCCTGGAACATCCGTTCAACGGCAAATGGGAGGCTCGCATCGATTACACCCTGAGCAAGAGCGAAGGCAACATGGAAGGGCCGGCGAACTCGGATTCCGGCCAGGGTTCGGCATCGCATGACAATGGCGTATCGACCAGCGTGAACTGGGATGGGCCTGCTTTCATGTTCCACTCGATGGGGTATCTGCCCAATGACCGTCGGCACCAGATCAAGGCGCGTGGCAGTTATGCCATCACACCGGAATGGATGGTCAGCGCCAATGTGAGCATGCAGTCGGGCATGCCGATCACCTGCTGGGGGTTCCTCAATGACCAGGGCGGGGACCCGGCGGTGAATGAAACCGATCCGGTGGGCTACGGCGGTTCCTTCTACCACACCTGCTTTGGCAAGGCGTCTCCGCCGGGCCAGCGGTACACGCCCTGGACCAGTCGCCTGGATATGGGGGTCCGCTACAGGCCGGCGTTCGCCGATGGCAAGCTGGCGGTGTCGCTGGATGTATTCAATCTGTTCAACCAGCGCAAACCCACCGCAATTGATGGCGCAAGCGAAGGAGAGATCGCAACCGTCAGCAACACCTACAACCTGCCCTTGCGATTCGCCACGCCCCGTTATGTGACGATGAGCCTGGCCTACGACTGGTAAGCCGATCGGCAGGTGGAAGGACAGCGGTCCGGGTTCCGTGAGACGCCCGGGCTGTGTCTGCTGTCAACCCTGCAACAGGGCACTGCACACGGACGCGCGCAGCTGGCTACACTCCGGGAGTTGCCTTATCACTGGAGTACCGCGTGAAACGAGTCGTGATCAGCCTGTTGGCGATGTCCGTGTCCACCGCCTTGATGGCCGCCCCGCCCAAGTTCGACGGCGCCCGCATCTCGGCCGACGTCAAGGAGCTGTCCTCCGACGCCTATGAAGGCCGTTCGCCAGCGACCGCAGGCGAGGACAAGACCATCGCGTTCCTGAGCAGGCAGTTCGCCGCTGCCGGCATGCAGCCCGGCGGCGACCTGAAGGACGGCCAGCGCCTGTGGACCCAGGCGGTGCCGCTGCTCAAGGGCGACATCGTTGGCAAGCCGGCGTTGTCGCTGAGCAGCCAGGGCAAGCCACAGACCCTGACCCAGGGCCAGGAGATCGCCGTGCGCGCGGCCATGAACGGTGCCAGCGCGGTGGATATCAGCAATGCACCGCTGGTGTTCCTGGGCTATGGCGTCAAGGCGCCGGAGCGCAACTGGGACGACTTCAAGGGCGTGGACCTGAAGGGCAAGATCGCCGTGGTGCTGATCAACGACCCGGATTTCGAGACCGGTAGCGGTGACTTCGACGGCAAGGGCATGACCTATTACGGGCGCTGGACCTACAAGTACGAAGAGGGCGCGCGCCAGGGCGCCGCCGGCGTGCTGATCGTCCATGAGACCGCACCGGCCTCCTATGGTTGGGCGACGGTGGCCGGCTCCAATACCAACACGATGTTCGACGTGGTCCGGCAGAACCCGGCCGAGGCGCACCCGGCGCTGGAAGGCTGGATCCAGCGCGACCTGGCGGTGGAGCTGTTCAAGCGCGCCGGGATGGATTTCGAAACGCTGAAGAAGCAGGCGCAGTCGCGCGATTTCCAGCCGGTAGAGCTGAAGGGCGAAACCTTCTCGGCCAACTACCAGGTCAAGACCGAGGTGATCACCTCGCACAACGTGGTCGCGCGCCTGGAAGGCAGTACCCATCCGGACGAGACCATCATCTATTCCGGCCATTGGGACCACATCGGCGTGGGTGAGCCGGATGCACGCGGCGACCGCATCTTCAACGGCGCAATGGACAATGCTTCCGGCACCGCTGCGCTGGTTGAGCTGGCGCGTGGGTTTGCCACCCAGCCCAAGCCGCAGCGCTCGGTGGTGTTCCTGGCGGTGACCGCCGAGGAAAAGGGCTTGCTGGGCTCGGAGTACTACGCCAGCAATCCGCTGTATCCGCTGGCCAAGACAGTGGCGGTGATCAACATGGACGGCATGTCGCCGTACAGCCCGTCGCGTGATTTCGGCATCTATGGCTCGGCCAAGGTGGAGCTGCTGGACCAGCTCAAGGACGTGGCCAAGGGTTGGGACATCCGCTACACCCCGGATACCAAGCCGGAAGCCGGCCTGTTCTTCCGCTCCGATCACTTCCCGTTCGCCAAGCGCGGCGTGCCGGCGCTGTCGTATGGCGCGGGGCAGGACTGGATCGACGGCGGCGTCGCCGCTGGCAAGAAGGCCTCCGACGAGTACACCGCCAAGCGCTATCACCAGCAGGGTGACGAATGGCAGGCCGATTGGACCTTCGCCGGCGCCGCGCGCGACCTGGAAGTGCTCTATACCTTGGGCGAGAAGCTGGCCAACTCACGTGACTGGCCGAACTGGAGCCCGGAAGAGAGTTTCCGCGCGACGCGTGACGCGAGTGCGGCAGAGCGCAAGTAAGGCTTGAAGGCTTGAAGGCTTTGAAGCCCCTCTCCCGCTCGCGGGGTGAGAGGTGCAGGGTGCAAACCACAGGTTCGCTGCTCATCGAACGCCCTTGCGCCAGCGCAAGGGCCGGGGCGCGGAGCGGGGGGTGGGGTGAGGGCAGCTTCTGCGCAGCGCTGCCGTGCCTTCGGGCGTCATCGGTAATGCCTCTGCCGAGCATGGCTCGGCACTACAAGCCCCTCTCCCACCGGGAGAGGGGTTGGGGTGAGGGCCGGGGGCCCACAGATACCTGCTGCCCCTCAGAATCCTCTCACAGCACCATCAAGGACGACCCATGACAAAGACCCGCGCTTGCCGCGCAATCCTGTGCTTGGCGGGCATGACCTCACCGTTGTGGGCGAACGCTGTGCCCTTGCCGACCAACTGGCAAATGCTGCCAACATCCCAGCAGGAGACAGAGAAAGGCCTGCCCTCGGCCTTGCAGGCGCCCCTGCTGGCAAAGAACCAACGCTCGCTGCCGCAGGTTGAGTTGCTGGTCGCTTTACCGTTCGATCAGGTGCTGCCGGTGGTGCAGGCCAGCCTGGCACCACTGGGCAAATTCAATGCGCCAGTACAGCGCACCCGCGTGGCCTACATGGATCACGGCTGGGGCAATGTGCTGATCGCGCGCCGCCCGGAATTGAAGGCCAAGTTCATCCGTCGCTACCGCATGCCTGCGTTGCAAGCGGCGGTGGAGCAGGGCGCCCTGCTGGCCGAGGAACTGCCGCTGCGCGAGCAGCGCCTGCAGCGCGATGCCACGGTCGATGCGATGAGCGACAAGCTGGCCGAACTGCAGGGCAGCTTCGCCAGCTGGCAGGCCAGTGCCGAGCAGAAGCACGGTGTGCTCGGGCGCGCCAAAAGCACGATCGAAGTGCGGGTGATGCAGGTCGACGAAGCGCTGGGCAAACCGGCCACGGCAATCAGCTTGAGCCGAACCGACGACTGGCCAAATCCGAACGGTGGCATCGTCGACCAGCTGCGCGAGTTCAATGTGATGGGCGGTGGGCCCTCGCCACGTCTGAGCCGCCGTCGCGTGCCGGAGGCGGTGTTCACGCCGGTGTACGACGCCGTGCGTACGCTGCCCGGTGCAGCCCTGCAGATCGGGGTCGGCGCCAGTGATTGGCAGCTGCCGGCGCAGGCAGACGCCCGCATCGTCGAACCGACCTTGACGGCACCGGGCGGCAACAAGGACGCGACCGCAGCGCAACGTCTGCTGCCCTTCGGCAGTGGCGACTACTACGACATGCGGCCATTGGCCGATGGCAGCGTACTGTTGCTCAGCAGTTATCCCGAGGCCTTGTGGCGTTGGGCGCCGGGAATGGGCGACAAGCCGCAGCGCCTGTGGCAGGCCAGCGCCGATGCGGGTCGCGCCGGCTTGAGCGTGGACCCGCAGGGTCGCACCGCCTGGCTGGCGATACAGCAACAGATCGTGGAGTACAGCCTGGACCAGCAGCGTGCGCTGGCGCATCCGCTGCGTTGGGCGGCCGGTGTACGTCAACCGATCAGCGGCGGCTGGAAATGGACGCATGACATGCAGGGCAGGCCGGTGCCGTACGACCATGCCCTGGACGGTGGCGGTGCGATCCGCGATGTGCTGCGTGTACTGCAGCCGCAGGCGATGGCTTCGGCCGATGGCGAGCCGTGGATCTATGCGCCGCGCTTCGATGCGCCCCGGCAAGGCGTGGTTGGCGGCTATCCGGGCAACGCGCTGGTCAAGCCGGTGCGCTGGGACGGACCGGGGCAGGGTTTCTGGATCGAGGACCCGGCAGGCTTGACCGAGCTGGATGGCACCACCGGGCGGGTCAAGCGCGTGCTGGCCTTGCCGCGCCGCTTCGGCAAGGTGGACGGCAACGATGACGCCGGCATGGCGCAGTGGGTGCCAGCGCCGCTGGGCTCGGCCAAAGGCGGATGGGTTGCGGTCGGCTTCGTGCTGATGGAAGGAAACCGGCGCGATCCGGGCATGCATGTGCTTGATCTGGCCAGCGGCAAGCCGCGGTATTCGTTGGCGTTGCCTGGGCTGAACGCATTGAATGTGGCAACCGCCTCCGCCGACGGTCGCCTGCTGGCCCTTGGCGGCAACGATGGCGGCACCCCGGTGCTGGCGGTGTGGAATCTCGAGTCGGGGCAGTCGCTGGCGTTGAATCCCAGCGGCTCTGCCTGCTGGGACCTGCGCCAGCTGCATTGGGCACCGCAGGGTGATGCGTTGATCGGCCTGTGCGGCGATGGCGTGGCGCGCTGGGCGCTGCCCGGCGAATGGCGGTCCAGGTAGTGCCGAGCCATGCTCGGCAGGGGCTCTACCGATAGATCCATGTAGTGCCGAGCCATGCTCGGCAGGGGCTCTACCGATAGATCCATGTAGTGCCGAGCCATGCTCGG
>NZ_JBXFWM010000018.1:0-73914 GCF_056856655.1 Stenotrophomonas sp. STEN033 | reverse complement strand
GAAGCGCCCCGGCCGGAACCGGGGCGCTCGGGGATGGTGAAGATCAGGCGGCGAGTGCGTGGGCCTGTTGCTCGTCGGCGTTGTCGATGGCTTCCGGTTCGTCATCCGTCACGGTCTGCGGCGCATCCTGCGCCGTGGTGTCGTCGGTGCCTTCAGCCTTGAACACGGCGGGCATCCAGCCGGTGCCATCCGCCAGCCGTTCGGCTTCGCTAGCAATGTCGGCCTTCTTCAACTTCGCCAGCCGGGTGATGTGCGCCGGGGCGTACTGCTCCACGGCTTCCAGAATCGTGGCCTTCGGCACATGCCGGAAATAACCCTCATTGGTGGGCTTCCACCATGCGGCCATGTCCAGCCCCACGGCCTGCGCCAGTTCCGCGCCCGGTTGCTGCTGCGTGGCGCGGGGTGTCACCACGTCCACCGTGACGGCCACGCATACCGCCAGCAGCCGCACCAGTTCATCTTGCGACTTCGCCAGCAGCACGGCGAACAGTTCGGCGCTGTCCTCCGGCAAGCCTTCGCCTGCCACCTGCTGCAACTCGCGCAGCGCCACGGCGGCGGGCGAATCCGGTATGTCCGGGGCGATGCCTTCCAGCCGGTCTTGCGCTTTGAGGCTCACGCCCAGCGGCAACGCATCATGACGGGGGCCGTAGTGGCTTCCCTGCAAGACGGTCTGCACCATGCCATGCACCAGCGCGGCCAGCGCCACTTGCGGATGCCGGGCGACTTCGATTTGCAGCGCGGCGGTGCGGTGGGCGCTCAACCGCTGCGCCAGCTTGTCGGACATGGCGGCGGTCTTGTGCTGCTCGTCGTCTTCGCCTTCGTCGTCGTTCCCGGCTTCGCTTTCGCTGCTGAAACCCTGCCGCAAGCGTTCCAGCGTGCGCAGCGCCTTGGCTTCGGCTTCGCGCAGCAGCCCGCGATGAATCACGGCTTCGCCGTTGCGGTCGATGGTGACGATGGCACCGGCTGCGGCCTTCACTGTCGCGCCGTAGTCCTGCAAGCCATCTTCCAGCGCCTGCAACTGCTCGCCCACGGTTTCACCTTCCTCCTGCAAGGCATCGGCCTTTTCTTCGTCCTCGGCATCCAGCGCGTCATCCACGGCTGCGGCCAGTTCGTGTAGCTTGGTTTGCAGCTTTTCGATGCGCTGCGCTTCGCGCTTGTTCGGTTCGCGGCGCTCCCTCGGCGCACGCTGGAAGGCGTGCAGGTCGGCATGGGTCACGGCGGGGGTGGCATCCACCCACGCCCAGCCTTCGGCCTTCACCTCGGCGGCGATGCCTGCCAGCTTGTCTTGCGCCAGCCGTTCCAGCAGCGCGGCATCGGTCAGATACACGCCCGCGTCACCTTCCGCGAACAGGTCGCGGCGGATGCCGCCGCCTGCGGCTTCGTAGGTGTCCAGTTCCACGAAACGCACCAGCGGATGCCGGTAGGCGTCAATCTCGCGCTCGGTGAGGCGGTCGCGCAATTGGGAAGGGTTGCGCTGCCACGTCGGCGCGTCGTAGAACGCGGTTTCCTGCGCGGCGTGGTCGTCGGTGATGGCAAGGGCCATCAACTGATCGAGCGTCACGGCTTCGGCGCGGTAGTCGGCCAGCAGGCGGGGCGACACGTTCGCCAGCTTCAAGCGGCGCTGCACCACCAGCGGGGACACGCTGAAATCGGCGGCTATGTCCTCGATGGGTCGGCCTTCGGCCACCAGCGCGGCGAATGCCTCGAACTGGTCGGCGGGGTGCATGGCTTCGCGCTGCACGTTCTCGGTGAGGCTGGCCGTGCGGGCGGTGCCATCGGCCACCAGCAGGCAAGGCACTTCCCATTCCTTGCTGATGCGGCGTTTCTTCGCCAGCAGCTTGAGGGCGGCAAGGCGACGGCCACCAGCCACTACTTCGTAATGCTCGCCATCGGCGGCAAGCGTGACGATCAGGTTTTGCAGCAGGCCCACGCGCTGGATGCTCGCGGCCAGTTCGGGGATGGACATGCGCGGGACGGTCTTGCGCACGTTGCGGCCCTTGGGGCGCGACACCAGCCGCGACAGTGGAACCAGAATCAGGTTCTTGCTCGGGTCGGCGGCTTCCAGCGGGATGACGGCGGCGGTATTGACGGCGCGGGCTTCGGTTTGAGTGATGGCGTTCATGGTGATAGCTCCTAACGGTTCAGGGATGCAGCAGCGAGGGATGCGGCAAGGGCTGCTGCCTGCCCCTGCCGCGTGGGGAATCAGGCTTTCAACTGGCGCAGGCCATCGGCCAGCATCCAGAGGGCGCGATTGAGGCGCACATCGGAATCAATGCCCTGCACGGGGCGGGTCTGCTGGCGACGTCCGTTGGCGCTGCGGCCATGCAATCCGCCTTTGGTCAGGTTTTCTTGCGTGCGGTTGAACACGCTCCACAAGTCCGGGCGGCGGTCGTCGAACCGGCGCGGCATCAGGATTTGCGATTCGGTGATGGGCGCGGGCTTGTTGTCGGTGGGGTCGTATTTGAGGGCCAGCGCGGAACGGGCGAACACTTCGGCTTCGCCTTCGTCCAGCGTGATCGCGCGCATGGCATCGCGGGATTCCTTCACGCGCTCGAAACCGCTCAACACCTCGAAAGCGCCTTCGATGACTTGCCCGGCCACGTCGCCCTTATGGGGTACGCGCACATCGGCCACGGTGTCGCCGCACACGAGGCCATTGCTGCACACAAACCGGAACATGCCCGCGAGCATCTGATAGCTGCTCGTGCCATCGTGCGAGTTCAACAACACGATTTCATTGGCTTCCGCGCCGTTGATCTGGCTGGCATGGCGCAGGCGCAGCATGTGTTTCGTATGCTCGCGCTTGCCTTCATCGCGCACGCGGGTTTGCGTCACCATGAAGGGCTGGAACCCTTCTTTGCGAAGCTCGGCCAGCACGGCAGCGGTGGGGATATAGGCGTACCGCTGCGAACGGCTTTCATGCGGCGCGTCCGCGAAGATGGACGGCGCTACGCGGTGAATCTGGTCATCGGTCAGCGGGTAGTCGCTGCGCAGCGAGGGGGAACGGGAAGCGAAACGGGATGCGAGTTGCATGGTCTTTCTCCTGACAAAGAAAAAAAAGGGTTTGCTGTTCACCGCACACCGGATTCCAAGATTCGGAGCCCAGCCTTTCGGCTGTTCGGTGCGGTTGGCACGAGGAACCCGGTTGGCCCTGTTGCCACCGTCTTTCCTGAGTTCATCGCCCGCGACGGTCAGGAGCCCACGGACGTGGGCCGTCAAGGAGAAAAGCGTCAGGTAGGTGCGGCCCGCAGGCGCAGCCGAGGACACGGCCTGGCGCGCCTTGACGGCACGCGGACACGGGCTACAGTCGCGGACAAGGTGATGAAGTCAGGGGAGACGGCTGGACATGGCAACGGCCGTCCCCGTGTGCTGAACTGCACGCAAGCGCAAGCGCGCAGGCCCGGATCGAGGATTCCGGGCCGAAGGCGTCAGCCGAGCGGAGCGAGGGAACGATGGAAGCCCGTCAGGGGCGAGACGCCGCAGGCGGCTCGATGCGCCACGCGCACGACAGCGCGACCGGCCATCTCCCAGGGGGCCGGGGACGCCCGGATTGCATTGGCGTGGGTACCTCAGAGCCGGTTCATCAACAGTCGCTCGGGTACCGACAAATCAGGCAGGGTTCAATACGCTGTGAAGCATCTAAAACATCAAGGACAGACCGTGAGTTCGTCTCAAACCGTGAATCCGCAGCAAGCCTGCGAAGACCTCCTCCTGGAGGGAAAGCAGTACAACATCGAGCACCACATCCTGCCCAGCGAGAACGCGGTCGCGGATCGCCTGCTGGCGCGTGGCGTCGAATTGAAAGACGCCTACGATGAATTGCATGGAAAGCTCCACGCCCGGCCTCCGGCGCTCCAGGTCTTTCTCGGCCTTGTGTTGAGCACTGCCGCTTTCTGGAATCCACAGAAGATGCTGAAGGCGCGCACCGCCCGCAACGACCTCACCAACGTCAATCAGCAAATCGCGAGAAAGGCGAATGAGTTGGCAGAACTGCTGGATCAACGCACCGATCTGCACAACACCTCGGGTTTCAGCAGCGAAACCCACTATCACGTTGGCGACGTGATCGAGGCTGCATCCCAGAACAACTACCTGTTCCAGTCATATGTACAAGAGAAGCTGGATGCCCTCCGGGGCCAGTTCGATCTGAAGTATTGGCCCTCATTGGGCGACTTCATGCGCGAACTGGCATCGGATGCTGAGAAGGCGGAGATGGCGGCCACAGACCCACTGACGGCCGCCGCCACTGCGGCGACCCGTCCCTCCAAGGCCGACTTCTTCAAGGCACTGTTCGCTTCGATCGAGGAAAACAGCACGGAGAACTACGGCCAACTGCCAAGGGCGTTCAAGCTGACCGATCGGACATTGGCCTCATTGGCGAACTGCGCACTGGATCTCGGCCCCGACGAACTGGTGGACGAAGCCTACGTGAAGCGCCTCCGTCAGCGTGAGCGCAACGGAACCGAGTAGCACGGCGCAGCAAAAAGGGGCCGAAGCCCCCTTCGTCAGATCAGGCCACGTTCGGCAAACGATGTGGTGTCGGTGCCTGCAACGATGATGTGATCCAGCACGCGCACGTCCACCAGCCCCAGCGCCTCCTTGAGCCGCTGGGTCAGCGTCCTGTCGGCACCGCTCGGCTCGGGATTGCCGCTCGGGTGGTTGTGCGACACGATGACCGCCGCCGCGTTGAGCCGCAGCGCCTCCTTGACCAGCTCGCGCGGATACACCGATGCGCCGTCGATGGTGCCTCGGAACATCTCGGCGTACTCGATCAGCCGATGCTGCGTGTCCATGAACAGCACCGCGAACACCTCATGCTCGAAGCCGGCCAGCTTGGCGCACAGGTACTCCTTGACCGCCGCCGGCGACGTGAACGAAGTACCACGCTGCATCTTGCGCTCGATGGCCTGGCGCGCGGCCTCCAGAATCTGCTCGGCAGTCGCGAGCAGGTAGCGCCCCTGCGCGTCACGCACCATCAGCGAGGAATCGAACGAGGAAAAGGACAGTTGCGACATGATCGTGCTCCGGTTGCTCGGGCGGAATTGCCCGGAACCGTGGAGAGCACGGCGCAGCGCAAGCAGTCAGGGATCGGAGACGGCCATCAGGCCGCAAGCGTGCGAGCACGCGCAGTCATTGACGGCGAGAACGCCGTGATACAGTGAAGGGAACAGCAAGACCGCCTACACCCTCCCATTGCACACACTGGCCCTTGTGCAAGCGGAGCGCGCAGGCCCGTCAGGGCCGAAGGCGTCAGGGGTCAAAGCCGAATAGCCGCGATTCGGCACGAAGCGCGGGGCGCAGCCCGTGAACCCGACGGCTGCACGCCGGGACGCACTGGATTGATTGTGCGCTACTCCACGGGAGCGAGTACCAAACCTCGGCCTGATTTCGGCACCAATTCGGCGTATAGAGATTTTCGTCCGACGATGACAGCAATCATTGGCCGCTTGTCCCGACGCTTCGCTGATAAGCGGTTCCATTCCGATCTATCCAGACCAGAAGGGTGAGGATGATCCTCTGGATGAGTGTGCCATTCCCCCAAGTAGCGGATGGTCCCGTTACTCCCCGTCCATCGCGCCAGGGCAATAGATTCGTGACCAAAGGGCATACGCTCGAATAGACATCTGAATCGTTTGTCATATTCCGTAGGGGCCGTTGCTTCCTCGATAATCATGTGAGCCCCATGAACTGAACCAAGCAGAATTCCACCAGCTTCACAGGCGGTATCAATAACCTGAATATGCTGGCAAAAAGTCTCCAGTGCGGAATCCGTAAAATGCAGCAACGTCCTCCTGTCGCCAGTGGCCCAAGAACTCATGAATTGCATACAGGACATTCCGGGTTCCGCAGCGGATCACAGTCGGGCGTGGCAGATTGCTGGGTACGGTCGATGACCCTCGTTCGAAGTGCGGGGGAATGGACGCCGTTAACCCAATCAAGCGCCATCTCTGCGCCCAGGCTGGCAGCATGCACCGACACCGAGGCAGGAAACGGCACGTATAAGCCCTCACATCCGTGCCCCGCCAAGATGGCAGGAAGAGGATCAACTGTAGAGCGGAGTTCACCTCTTCTATTGCTATGCCAAAGACATCGGTAGCAAGCACCAGATGCGTGCGTTCTCAATAGTGCGCGGACAGCCGTACCCGGCCCCTCTATCCAGACCGAAAGCATGGGCGCAGGTGGTGGATAGTGGCCGCACAGCCAATGCCCGAGGGATTCCTCCCCGGTGGCATCTATGAGAAGGTCCAGTTCTCCCAACTGGGCCTGCCTGACATCAACGGGAAGAGAACGAATCTTGGCCCCTGGCGCCAAGCGGTTCAGTTCCTTCGCCATAGCCTCGGCTTTGTTAGACAGCAGATCTGGAAATCCCAAGCGATGGCGCCCGATGTTCTGCGGGAGAAGGCAGTCGAAGTCCACTAACGTGAGTTTTCCGCCGCCTGTCCCCGCCCCGGCCTTGACCAGCATGTCCGACAGATATCCGCCGATCGTGCCGCATCCCACGACGGCCAGGTTCTTACCTGCAAGCGTCTTTGCCTTAGGCATGTTCCGCTGGGCAAGGTAGCGATCATCTATTCTGACCATTGAGATGGGTATCACCTTCAATCCATAGCTGGAATCCCTGCGATCTGCGAGCTTGCTCTTTTGCACAGGACGTTGGCGGTCATAGAGAACCACGAAGCCATACGTCATCAACGGGGATTCGACGACGATCAGAACGCCATTGGCCTTTTTCCTTTCTCCTTCCTTGATGCGTTCGTGAATCTTGCGCCGGCACCGAGGGTCAAGGGTGCTTTGCCATGCCAAGATATCCCTCACTGTTTCAGGAGGCCAATGGCTGGTCAGAGGACGGGGTTGAGCACCCGTCTTTACCCGGTAAGTCAGCACCGTTCTATCGGTGACTTGGTAGCCGAGCGACTTCAGTTTTTCTGTTGTTCGATCTTCGTTGTCGGTGATGAACCACAAGGGATTCCCATTGGCCTGCGCGACGATGCAGTTCTGCCGCCCCAAATCCTCGCTTTGCATGTCCACGAAGCAAAGCCCACCGTGCCAGTAGGCGAAGAACTCTTCCGCGAGATCTTCGATCATCTCCCCCTTCAGGATCTGCCCGAACAAGACGGCCGCGCGTTGCAGGCATGCCAGCGACTGTCCGACAGGATCGTAGATGTCCAGGACGACCGTGCCCTTGGCGAGATAGCAAAGCCCGCCATCTGCGCCAAGATGAGGAACCGCAGCTGGCAGTTCGGAGGGGATTTCCAGCAGCCGGATGCGAGGTAAGTCGAAGAACGTCGGATCGAGCTGAACCTCGCACGGATAGCCCTTGCCCAATTGGGGCGGGATCAACTGTCCGTGCAGCCTGAACCAGCCGTCATCCGTCTTGCCAACAAACGCGAAGCCTTGCTGCTCAAAGGCCTCGATCACGTTTGCGACCGCTATGGCGCCGCTCATCCGGCCTTCGTTCGTCCGACGAGTTCGCTCGGACCAGCGGCGGCGGGAGCGGCGGCGATGGTGGCAACGATGGATACCACCTTGACCCGATCCGGCTCATTCGGAAAACGCGGGCCGAATTCGCCCTGCATCCAGATGCAAGCTTGTGAAGGGCTGCTGGCGTCGGTTGCGCCACGAAGCACCTTCTCAAATTCTTCGAACGCCTTTGCAGCTTCTTCGACACCGGCTTTGCCCAGCCGTACCGTAAGCGATTCGGATTCATCCACGGGGTTGTTCACCCCCGCACGCAATCGGGCCGGTAGTGCCGCGACGACATCTAGCAACGCGAGGTCGTCGCGCCGATCACGCTTTTCAAATAGCGGAGCCGCGGCGGCCATCAGCAGGATCGAAGAGGGCCCGCCGCTGGACCACCTCCAATCGCGGAATGCCTTCAAGTAACGAACCACGCGGCGGAACTGCTCCCCCTTAGCTTCCACTTCGCCCAGGAACCACTCCTTTACAGGCCTAGGATCAGAGGGCATCCAATTGCATTCACGATGGGCAAGTAAAACCTTGTCGCGCGGTAATGCCGTCCACGCATCTCGCTCCGCTTTGATAATGGCATCCATCACCGAGTCGTAGCCATATCGCCTCATTGAGGCCTCGGCCAGATTCACGAACTCCTGATCGGGGATGGCATATAGTGGGATGTCAATGTGGGCATAGGCAGCAATGACAATGCGAATGCAAGTCGGCTTGTCAGTGACAAGCTTCCACCCCTTTTCTTCGACCAGCGGCCTTAACGCCTCTTCCGCAGCAGTAAAGAAAACTGTTGCCGCTGTGCTGGGGCGCTGCGTCTGCGAGACGAAACTCATTGGTAGATAGCAACCATCATCGACATCCGCCTGCTGCGGACGTTGTGCCGGCGAGTTCAGCGTCTTGTATGCCCACGACCCCTGCGTAAAGAAGCGCGGCTGCGGTACGTCTTCTGTGTATCCGCCAGCTCTCATCACACGAGGAATGCCCGTGCGTAGGCAGCTTCTGACATCCGTCCGTGCACTGGCGATCTTGGTACGCTGTTCAGGCGTCAAATCCAGCTCATCATGGATGCAGGATTCGTCGTCAACAGTGGTAAAGAAAAGCGGGCTCAGGTTCAGCATGCGGCCTCCGGTACATTCTTGTTGGGGCCGTGATAGAAAATGGGGGCGCCGGCCTGGTGCGCCCGAAATGGTTGAAAAAGAGGATCGCCAAGCGCGCGCTGGGCCGCGTGGTTGCCACGATCCTTGAGCGTATTCGTGGCGCCAATGGAAACCCGATCCAGCGCCTTCACGTCCTTGCTCTGATCAGGCGTTGCCTTGTCGTCGATCTGGAAGTAGTTGTTCCCCAACAGCTGCCTCAGCATGTAGTCCACGGACGATTCCTGGGCGGAGATCACCAGATCGAAGAGTCCTCCGCGCCACTTACCGAATCCTCGGTCAAGGCTAGCGCCGCCACGGACGGTCGCACCAATCGTCATCGTGCCGATGGAAAGAACCCGAATCCGCACATCCTGTTTCGGTGCCAGGAACGTGTTGACTTCATGCAATCCGAACAGGCCGGGGGCATTACCTACCAGTCCGCCATCCGCGAAGACACCGCGGTCGTTGCGCGCCAGCGGAAAGTAGACGGGCGCGGCAGCGGTCGCCAACGCAACATCGACGATCTTCATGCGGTGATCAAATTCAAAGGAAGGGTGGTGAGGTGTCTTGAAAAACTGTCCGCGACCTGTCGAGTAGTTGACTGCTGGTACAAGAACACGATGCTTCAGGTCGCCTACGGTGGTTCCCTGGAAGCGTTCGGTCAGCACTTCCCGCAACCCTGCCGAATCATGTTTTGCAGTCAGCCAGAATCCCAGAAGCCGTCTTGAAAGACTGCGGCAACCAAAGATGCGGCTGCCTTCGTCTTCGAACAGTGCTTTGAGTTCGCTGGCGGGGATTTCCGCTGCCAGTCCCAAAGCCAACATCCCTCCTGCCGATGTGCCACAAATCAGGTCAAAGTGGGAAGCGATAGGCCGGCCCAGCACGGCTTCAAGCTCGGCAAGAACCGTGGCCGTATAAAGGCCGCGATAGCCTCCCCCCGACAGGGCGAGCACATGGTAGGTAGGGATGTCAGTCATGACGTCTTAACCTCTCGGGGGAAAGGAGTCGTTGCCGTGGCTATCCTTGTCACGGATACGGCCATCTGGACGATGGATGACGAGTTCGGACTTCTGGTTGCGTGCAATATCCCGCGCTGCATCTATTGCTTGCTGCTGCGTGTCATGCACAGAGGTCGCCCGCTCGTTGCCGGCGCCTTTAACGGCCCAACCGTCTTGATGAGGAACAACATGCTGATTTTTTCCGGCCATGATGGCACTCCTACAATGGAACTATGGAAGTCCCAGCCAGCCGGCTGGGTTGTCAATGGCCGCCCGCTGTAGCACAATACGTTGCTCATGCAGACAACAGGAAGACCAAGCCAATCCAACCTGTAGCAGGCGAAAAATCCGCTTCCGTTGTCTGGCTAGACAACAATGTATCAGAGCATGTGCGCTGGCGCAACACCTGCGCAACATGCGCCTTTGGACTCGACTGAATGTGGGGTTGATGCAACAGAGGGCTACGGCCTTCCCCCGCAACGCAAGGATCAGAACTCATGCCACAAACAGGCTTGGGCGTCGCTATCAAGACGCTACGCGAACGCAGAACCCTTTCCCTGCGTGAAATTGGGCAGCTATCGTCAGTGGACCATGCATACGTCTACCGCCTCGAAACTGGCGAAAAAACAAACCCCTCCCAAGACCTGATTGAAAAGCTATTGAAGGTTCTTAAGCCGACGGAGAGAGATGCTGCACTCGTAACTTGGCTGGTTGACCATGCGGACGCCGACCCGAACCTCGTCGAATTTGTGCTACAAGATTCGTCTATTGGTATCGACGTATTTACGATGGCGGCCGGCGTCAGGCATCGGGGTAACGCAAGGCCTGATCCCGCCACATTGATTACCCGGATCAAAAAGGCCCTTGAGGACGACGACGAGGACGATTGAACATGGACGAATCGGATGTCAGACAGAAAGCACGCGCGTTCATTGCGAAAGTCGATGTTTCTAACATCCGAGGAGACCTGTCTCCCTATGTGACCGCTGCTAATGCCAAGGTCAAGAAAGATGAGCTTGGCGAAGGAGAGTCTGGCTATACCATTACCAAGCCGAACGGGAAGCACATAATCACCGTGAACTCCCTGGAGACTGAGGAACGCCAGCGTTTCACTATTTGCCACGAGATAGCGCATATCGTGCTCGACCTAGAATCGAGTCACGAGGAAGTCCCGTCCTGGTCTTATGCCAAACGGCATCCCAACGAGATCGCCTGCGACACATTTGCCGCTGAACTGCTGATGCCTTATCAGCGATGGCTTTCTGTCGTTCCCAAGGAAGAGCCTTCCTTGGACCTTATCCAGCGCATGGCCGATTTGTTTGGCACTTCATTTCCCGCGGCTGCGTCGAGATTCGCCAGTCTCAGCGATGTTCCGTGTGCCTTCGTCACCATGGAGCGTGGCGCAGTACGGTATGCAGCACGCTCCACGTCTTTGAGACAAGCTGGGGCCTGGATATCACCCAAGTCGGTGATCCCGGCTGGCTCGGTAGCGCACCGAATCAGATCTTCAGGGGTCAACGCCACCGATACGGGGGAGATTTCCCAGGATGTATGGTTCGATAACTGGGAAAAAGGTCTTGATCTCTGGGAGCTTTCGAGGCACTACGCACGTACCGACACCACCATTTCACTACTATGGTTTGACAGTGAAGACCTGCCGGAGATCGAAGTGAACCGCTTCGGCGTGCGAGTGGAGGACGATGGCGGCCTACCGGAATTAACTGGTGAGTTGCCGTGGCCAGGGCGGAGCAAGCGTCGCTAGCTAAGCGTGGCAGCGTCACGCTGCAACTGCCCTAGTTTTCGCTGGGCGTATTGTGAGGTACCGGTCTACGTGATTCGAGCAGACGCCGCGTGTTCTCCAGTTCCTTTTGTAGCAACTCCGCATCCGGCAGCACGGTGCGATAGTTCGCCGCCATCACCTTAGTCGGCAAGCCATCCAGCGCATACCGCGCCAGGGCATGGCCCTTGTCGGCGCACAGGATCAGGCCCACCGGCGGGTTCTCGTCCGGGTAGGCCCAATGCTCCTTGGCATAGTTGCAGTACATATGCATCTGCCCCACATCGGCATGGGTCAAACTGCCCAATTTCAGGTCAATAATGACCAGGCAGCGTAGCTTGCGATGAAAGAACAGCAGATCGACCCGATACCAAGTCTGGTCGATACGCAACCGACGTTGCCGCCCGACGAAGGTGAAGCCTTCCCCGAGTTCCAGCAGGAAATCTTCCAGACGCTGGATCAATGCCGCTTCCAGATCAGATTCCGAATACTCATCCTTGAGGTCGAGGAACTCCAGCACATACGGGTCTTTGATGGCGTCATTGGGCGCGACGGCATCCTCGGGCTTGGCTACCGAACCCTTGACCAGCATCGCCGCCTTATCCTTGGACAAGGCAGTGCGTTCGTAGAACTGGCTGCCGATCTGTCGATCAAGCTGGCGCACGCTCCAACCACCGCGCAGCGCCTCGGCCTCGTAGAACTGGCGGGCATGGTCATCCTTGACTGACAACAGTCGGACATAGGCCGACCATGGCAGGGTGAAGACCTGGGCCAGTTCGGAGAGGTCGAATTTCCGAGACACTGTCTCGGAATTCTCGATGGGCAGTCCGTCTCCAGATTTCCGAGACAGTGTCTCGGAAATTGCCTCAAGGGGATAAGCGACGAAGAAGCGCCGCATGTTCTCCAGGTTATCCGGGCTGAACCCGCGCCCAAAGCGCGCCGTG
The DNA here is from genome assembly GCF_056856655.1 of Stenotrophomonas sp. STEN033. NCBI lineage: Bacteria > Pseudomonadati > Pseudomonadota > Gammaproteobacteria > Lysobacterales > Lysobacteraceae > Stenotrophomonas > Stenotrophomonas sp. STEN033. Next base: position 61,592 of record NZ_JBXFWM010000018.1, on the reverse strand, counting down.
AGATCGGCGGACAACCGCGCCATCAACTGCTCGCCATAACCGGCCCGCCGTCTGCCTTTCTGCTCGGCTTCGACGATCCGGCGGCCAATCTCCCAATAGCTGGCCGTCATCAGCGCGTTGACACTGCGCGCCGCCGCCTGACGCGCCGCGTCCAGCAGCTCCACGATGCCGCCGTGGATGCCGGCATAGCCAGCCGGTAAGGCAGCGGGTTTCCGTGTTGCCACGGGCGTCTTCCTTGTCATGCTGTCACCTCCATAGAACGGGATGCCCCGGTAATCGCCAGTCGCCGATTCGCCACCAGTTCGGCCGCATCCCGCACCGGCTTGTCCTCGGTATGAACATAGTGCATAAACATCGCCACGGTCTTGTGGCCTGTGAGCTTCATGCCCACCTTGGTCGGCACGCCCGAGTTGGCAATATCGGTCGTCGCCCGGTGACGGATACCGTGCGTACCAACGTGCGGCACGCCAGCGGCCTTGAGCACGCGCGTCCAGCCGCCGTAGTGCTCACCGTGGGTCATGTGCCGGGCCGGATCGTTCGGCGACGGCAGGACATAGGGGCAGCCTTCCCGGCGCGGCGCTGTGGACAACAGCCGATAGGCTTCCTCGCTCATGGGCTTGGATATGCCGCCCGTCTTGCTGTCCGGCCAGACGACGCGGCGCTTTTCCAGATCAATCCAGCCCCACTCCAGCGGGCAGATTTCGGAGCGGCGGGCGGCAAACTCGAATTGCAGTCGGATTGCCAGCGGGATGACGTAGTTTTCCAGTCCTTCGGCTTCCAGCGTCTCCAACTGGCGGAAGATCCGCACCAGTTCATCGTCCACGATAAGCCGGGTTTCCTTGCCGGGTGGGTACATCGGGACATGGCGGCATGGATTCGTCCCATCAGGGCGCAACCCCCACACTTCGGCCAGGTTGAACATCTTGCGCAGCACGCCAAAGGTACGGTTCGCCTCGGCCTGCTTGTAGGCCAGCTTCTTCATCAGCGCCGCCACGTCCGGGCGCTTCACGTCCTGCACCTTCATCCGGCCCATGATCGGGATGATGCAGCGGTCAATGACGCCCTGATAGCCACGCTGCGTGCTGGGCTTGTTACGCTGCTTGGAGTAGTCCTCCATGAAGGTGTGGCAAAACTCCTTCATGGTTGGTGCCTTGCGGGCGGCGTTCTTGGCCGCACTGGGGTCGCCGCCCTTGCGCACCTCGGCCAGCCACTCCTGCGCCATCGTGCGTGCCTGATCGACGGTCAGTTCCCCGTACTGGCCCAAGGCGGGCTTACGGCGCTCGCCCGCGTTCGTGCGGTACTGGAGCATGAACACCTTGCGGCCTGCCGGGGTGATCTTGCACAGGAAGCCGGGCACCACAGTGTCCCGCAGTTCGATGGCCTTGTCTTGGGGTTGTGCCGCATCTACTGCGGACTTGGTGAGCTTGATCTTCGCCATGATGACTCCTCGGAGAGCCCGGTTTCCAAGAGCCGCATGGGAGCCACGCGAGGGGAAGCCGGGTCAAGTTTCGGAAAGCACCGGCATATGTTGAACTCGCCTAAGTGATTGATAAACTTGCTGTATAGAGCCTTGGCGTAGTCCAGCGAATTGCGGTACTGGAGTCATCGTGAAACAAAAAAGGGCGCCTGCGTAAGCAGGCGCCCTTTTCATTGGCTGGCGGTTGGCTGGCTATACGGCGGCTCAGCGTTCCAGCAGCTTCAGCTTGTCTGGCTTGCCGTCCCACTCGGCCGCATCGGCCGGCGGATCCTTGCGTACGGTCAGTACCGGCCAGGCCTTGGCCAGTTCGGCGTTGAGCGCGACAAACCCTTCCTGGCCGGCCGGCACATCGTCCTCGGGGAAGATGGCGTTGACCGGGCATTCGGGTTCGCACAGGGTGCAATCGATGCATTCGTCAGGGTCGATCACCAGGAAGTTGGGGCCTTCGTGGAAGCAATCCACGGGGCAGACTTCGACGCAATCGGTGTGTTTGCACTTGATGCAGTTTTCGGTAACGACAAAAGGCATGGCGGGGTCCGGCTTTGAACCCTGCAATTCTAGATCAGGATGCAGGGGGTGGGCGGGGGCATTCTCATTGGCCTTGGCGGCGGGCCCAGTGAGACGTGCCGGGGCCAGCGCCTTGGGGCGCCGGCTGGTGCACAAAGCAAAAAACCCCGCTGGGCGGGGCTTTTTGGTTTCGCAGACGGAGTTGGCGCTCCCTAGGGGACTCGAACCCCTGTTTTAGCCTTGAGAGGGCCACGTCCTAACCACTAGACGAAGGGAGCGTTTGGTCGCGTCTGGCGAGCGCGCTAGTATATGCATCTGGTTGCCGCTCGGCAATCCCGTAAACCCAACTGGAAGCGCCAACATCAATTCCATAGTTACAACGCCGTTCACCGTCCGCGTGATCCCGCGCGACCAGCACACCATCTCGCGCCGGGATATCAGTCCCAATGCGCTGCGGGTGCTCTACCGTCTGCGCGAATCCGGCTTCGGCGCCTACCTTGTAGGTGGGGCCGTCCGTGACCTGCTGGTAGGTGGGCGCCCCAAGGATTTCGACGTGGCCACCGATGCCACCCCGGAGCAGGTCAAGCAGTTGTTCCGCAACTGCCGCCTCATCGGGCGCCGCTTCCGCCTCGCCCATGTGGTGTTTGGCCGCGAGATCATCGAAGTGGCGACGTTCCGCGCCAACAGTGATGACGGCAGCGGTGATCGCGAGGTCGAGAACGGCATGCTGGTCCGTGACAACGTCTACGGCACCATCGAGGACGATGCGGTCCGCCGCGACTTCACCTGCAACGCCCTGTATTACGCCATCGAGGATTTCTCGGTGCGTGACTACACCGGTGGCTTCGAAGACGTATTGGAACGCCGGATGAAACTGATCGGCGATCCCGAACAGCGCTACCGCGAAGATCCGGTGCGCATGCTGCGCGCGGTGCGGTTGGCAGCCAAGCTCAACTTCGAGATCGACGCGGCTACCGCCGAGCCGATCCCGCGCCTGGCATCCCTGCTGGGCGAGGCTGCGCCGGCCCGCCTGTTCGAGGAGGTGCTCAAGCTGTTCCTGTCCGGGCATGGCGTGGCCAGCTTCGAGGGACTGGAGCGTTACGGCCTGCTGGCGGTGCTGTTCCCGGAAAGTGCGGCAGCGCTGAAGAGCAACCGCAGCGGCGCGCTGCGCCGCATCCTGATCGAAGGTCTGCGCAATACCGACGAGCGTGTCGCCAACGAGGAGCCGGTGTCGCCGGCCTTCCTGTTCGCATTGCTGCTGTGGCCAGCCTTCTGCCGCGCGCTGATTGGCCTGCAGAAGCAGGGGCTGGCGCCGGAAGAGGCGCAGCGCCGTGCGGCCGACCGGGTGACCCTGCATCAGTTGAGCACGATCGCGTTGCCGCGCCGCTTCTCGCTGCCCATGCAGGAAATCTGGTTGCTGCAGTCGCGCTTCAGTAGCCGCCAGCGCAAGCGCGTGCTGCGTACCCTGAGCCACCCGCGCTTCCGTGCTGCGTTCGATTTCCTGGCCCTGCGCCAGCCCGCTTCCAGCGAACACCAGGAAGACATCGCGTTCTGGCGCGCGGCACAGGCCGAGGCCGGGCACGAAGTAGGCGTTGGTCTGGATTCGGTGCATGCCGATGGCGAGGCGGAGGAGGGGGCGGCCCCGCGTCGCCGACGCCGTCGTCGCCGTCCTGGTGGTGGCAGCGCGGCGGCGGGCGAGTAGGCAACGATGGTTGTAGCGTGTATCGGGCTGGGCGCGAACCTTGGGGACGCGCCTGCCACCGTGCGTTCGGCAATCCAGGTGTTGGCGCAGCTGCCGGGCGTGCAGCTGCTGGCCAGCTCGCGCCTGTATCGCACGCCGGCCTGGGGCAACGAGGCGCAGCCGGATTTCGTCAATGCCGCCGTGGCGCTGCAGACCGATCTGCCGGCGCCGCAGCTGCTGGAGCAGCTGCTGGCGATCGAGCAGCAGTTCGGGCGGGTGCGCGAGCCGGGCCAGCACTGGGGGCCAAGGTTGCTGGACCTGGACCTGCTCTTGTATGCCGAAGAGGTGATTGACCTGCCGCAGCTGCAGGTGCCACACCCCTTCCTGCACCAGCGCGGTTTCGCCCTGCTGCCGCTGGCCGACGTGGCGCCAGACGCCCTGATTCCGGGCCATGGAACAGTGCGGGACGTATTGGTAGGCATCAATACCTGCGGTATCGACCCGATAGGGGGATAATGGTCGGCTCATAAGCCACCGTTATGACCACATGAGCACACACGCAGATAGCAAGCCCTGGACCGTTCCCGCATTGGCCGAGGCCAAGCGCAATGGCCAGAAGCTGGTCATGTTGACCGCTTACGACGCCGGCTTTGCCCGTGCCTTCGACGCCAATGGCGTGGACCTGATCCTGGTCGGCGATTCGCTGGGCATGGTGGTGCAGGGGCACGACTCGACGCTGCCGGTCAGCGTTGACGACATGGTCTATCACACCCGTGCGGTCGCTGGCGTTCTTGAGCGCGCGCTGCTGATCTCCGACCTGCCGTTCGGCGCCGACGCCACTGCAGAGCGCGCGCTGGATGCCTCGCTCAAGCTGCTGCAGGCCGGCGCGGAGATGGTCAAGATCGAAGGTGCCGGCTTCAAGCTGGACATCATCCGTCACCTGGTCGAGCGCGAAATCCCGGTCTGCTCGCACCTGGGCCTGACCCCGCAGTCGGTGTTGCGCCTGGGCGGTTACCGCGTGCAGGGCCGTGGTGACGCGGCCAGGCAGCTGCTGGACGATGCCAAGGCCGTGGCCGAGGCGGGCGCCAGCCTGCTGGTGCTGGAATGCGTGCCGACCCCGATTGCCGGCCGCGTCACCGCCGAAATCACGATTCCCACCATCGGTATTGGCGCCGGCCCGGATTGCGACGGACAGGTGCTGGTGCTGCATGATTTCCTCGGTCTGGACAGTGGCCACCGGCGTCCCAAGTTCGTCAAGGATTTCCTTGCCGAAGGTGGCTCGGTGGCTGGTGCCGTCCGTGCCTATGCCGACGCCGTGCGCGCCGGCATCTTCCCCGACGCAGAACACGCCTACGCATCATGATCGAAACCGTTACCGAACTTTCCCGGCTGCGCGCCATTGTCAGCGGCTGGAAGCGCGAGGGCCTGCGCGTGGCGCTGGTGCCGACCATGGGCAACCTGCATGCCGGTCATTACTCGCTGGTGAAGCTTGCCCGCCAGCATGCTGACCGGGTGGTTTCCAGTGTCTTCGTGAACCCGACCCAGTTCGGGCCGAACGAGGATTTCACCCGCTACCCGCGTACGCCTGAAGCAGATACCAGCGGGCTGGAACAGGCTGGCTGTGACGTGCTTTGGCTGCCTACGGTCGAATCCATGTACCCGTTTGGCGTGGACCTGGCCGCCAAGGTGCATGTGCCGGGTGTGAGCTCGCTGCTGGAGGGGGCGCATCGTCCCGGCCACTTCGATGGCGTGTGCACGGTGGTCAGCCGTCTGTTCAACCAGGTGCAGCCGGACGTGGCCGCATTCGGGCGCAAGGATTACCAGCAGTTGGCGGTCATCCAGCAGATGGTGGTGGATCTGGCATTCCCGATCCAGATCGTCGGTGGCGAGATCGTGCGCGAGGCCGATGGCCTGGCGATGAGCTCGCGCAACCAGTACCTGACTGCCGATGTACGGCCGCAGGCCACGGTGATCCGCAAGGTGCTGTTGGCCGCCCGTGATGCCTACCTGGGCGGCACCGAGCGTGCGGTGGTGGAGCAGCGCGCCGCGGAACAGCTTCAGGCGGCTGGCTACCTGGTGGACTACGCGGTGGTGCGCATGCCCGACCTGAGTGAACCAGGCGCCAGCCATGAAGGTGCCCGGGTGGCACTGGTGGCGGCCAAGCTGGGCACGACCCGCCTGATCGACAACATCGAGTTCTGAAGCCGCGGGTTCTGAACAGGGCAGCCGGCGGACTTCAGCTGTCCCTCGACAGGCTCCCGGATGACAGCCAATGGCGCCCTCGTGGCGCCATTGCTGTATCGGCGCAGGCGCCGCTGGAAAGGTCATGTTGCGGTGCGGGCAAGGGCGCGCGCCGGTGCTAGACTGCGCTCTTTCTCACGCAGTTTCGGCATCGTCATGCAACTCTCCCTGCTCAAGACCAAGATTCACCGCGCCACCGTCACCCATTCGGAGCTGAACTACGAAGGCTCCATCGCGATCGACGACAACCTGTTGCAGGCGACCGGCATCCGCGAATTCGAACAGGTGCACATCTGGGACGTGACCAACGGTGCCCGTTTCACCACCTACGCACTGCGGGCAGAAGCCGGCAGCGGCGTGATCTCGCTCAACGGCGGCGCCGCGCGCCACGTGCAGGTGGGCGACATCATCATCATCGCTGCCTTCGCCGGCATGAGCGAAGAAGAAGCCAGCACGTTCAAGCCCAAGCTGGTCTACGTTGACGGCGACAACCGCATTTCCCACACCAACGACAGCATCCCCACACAGGCCGCATGATCACCAACAACGGATTCGACGTATTGCACGCCCACGCCCAGCGTCTGCAGGGCACCGGCATTCCCTCGCTGATGGCCGCAGAGCCTGACCGGGTGCAGCGCCTGGCGCTGAAAGTCGGTCCGTTGTATGTGAACTTCGCGCGGCAGAAATACGACCGCGCGGCCTTGGATGCCCTGCTGGAACTGGCCGCCGCGCGTGATGTCGCCGGCGGTTTCCAGCGCCTGTTCGCTGGCCAGAAAATCAACCACACCGAAGATCGCGCGGTGCTGCACAGCGCATTGCGCGGCGATGCCAGTGATGCGCCGTTTGCGGTGGCTGCGCGCGCTGAAGCAGTTGCTGTGCAGGCGCAGATGGGTGGCTTGATCAAGGCGCTGGAAGCCAGCAACGTCACCGATATCGTCAGTGTTGGCATCGGTGGTTCGGATCTGGGCCCGCGTCTGGTGGCTGACGCCTTGCGTCCGGTGGCGGGTGCGCGCTTCCGTGTGCATTTCGTTTCCAACGTCGACGGCGCGGCAATGCAGCGCACCCTGGCGACGCTGGACCCGGCGACCACCGCCGGCATCCTGATCTCCAAGACCTTCGGCACCCAGGAAACCCTGCTCAACGGCCGCATCCTCTGCGACTGGCTGGGCGGCAGCGAGCGCCTGTACGCCGTCAGTGCCAACCCCGAACGCGCCGCCAAGGCCTTCGACATCGCCGCCGAGCGCGTGCTGCCGATGTGGGACTGGGTTGGCGGTCGTTATTCGCTGTGGTCGGCAGTCGGCTTCCCGATCGCCTTGGCAATCGGCTTCGAGCGCTTCGACCAGCTGCTGGAAGGCGCTGCGCAGATGGACGCGCATGCGGCCAGTGCACCGTTGGCCAGCAACCTGCCGGTGCTGCATGCGCTGACCGATATCTGGAACCGCAATGTGCTGGGCTACGCCACGCATGCAGTGATGACCTACGACCAGCGCATGGCGCTGTTGCCGGCCTATCTGCAGCAACTGGTGATGGAAAGCCTGGGCAAGCGGGTCAAGCGCGACGGCAGCCCGGTCGATGGCGATACGGTGTCGGTGTGGTGGGGTGGTGCCGGTACCGACGTGCAGCACAGCTTCTTCCAGGCGCTGCACCAGGGCACCAGCATCGTGCCGGCCGATTTCATCGGCTGCGTGCACAATGACGATCCCTATGAAATCAACCACCAGGCCTTGTTGGCCAACCTGCTGGCGCAGACCGAAGCCTTGGCCAACGGCCAGGACAGCGAAGACCCGCATCGCCAGTATCCGGGCGGTCGCCCGAGCACGATGATCCTGCTGGACGCGTTGACTCCGCAGTCGCTGGGTGCGCTGATCGCGATGTATGAGCACGCGGTGTACGTGCAGTCGCTGATCTGGGACATCAACGCCTTTGATCAGTTCGGTGTCGAACTGGGCAAGCAGCTGGCCAGCCAGTTGTTGCCGGCCGTGCAGGGCGAGGCGGTGGAAATTGCTGATCCGATGACCCGCGAGCTGTTGGCGCGCCTGCGCTGATAGCAGATTGTTGCCTGCAAAAAAAAGCCGCGCAGAGATGCGCGGCTTTTTCATGCTCCCTCCCTTTGCCGAAGGCAAGGGGAGGGCTGGGGAGGGGTAAGCCCTTCGCATTGCTGGTGCAGGCCCTTGCCGAGCATGGCTCGGCACTACAGGAAGCAGGGTCAGCGGTTCGGGTCGCGTTCCGGGCTGGGCCGCTTGGTCAGCTTGCGCTGCAGCGAGCGGCGGTGCATGCCCAGCAGGCGCGCGGCTGCGGACACATTGCCGCCGGTTTCATGCAGCGCCTGCTGGATGTGCTCCCACTGCAGGCGGCTGATTGGCGTCATCGCGTCCGGCGGTTCAACATCCTCCGGCTCCTCGCCGCCCTCGTCCTCCTCGCCAAGCGCGCGCAGGATCATCTGCACCGTTGCCGGCTTCGGCAGGTAGTCATCCGCGCCGAGCTTGATCGCTTCCACCGCGGTGGCGATGGAGGCATAGCCGGTGACCAGCAGGATGCGCATGTCCTGGCGCAGTTCGCGCAGCGGCTGGATCAGGTTCAAGCCGGATTCGCTGCCCAGCTTGAGGTCGATCAGCGCAAACGCCGGTGGTGTCTGCGTGGCCAACTGCAGGGCGCTGGAAATGTCGGTAGCGGTGATCGCTTCTATGCCACGGCGGGCCAGGGTGCGCTGCAGGGTGCGCAGATAGAGCGGGTCGTCATCGACCAGCAGGCCGTGGGTGGCAGGAGCATTCATGGGCTTACCTCGATAGTGTTCAACGGCAGGCGAAAGCCGACGCGTGCTCCCTGGCCTTCGGCCGGGCGCATCCACAACTCGCCGTGCAGGCGTTCAATGGTGGCATGCGACAGCGCCAGGCCGACACCCATGCCGCTGCTTTTGCCGCTGTTGAACAAGGTGCCGGGCAAGGCCGCGTCATTGGCGTTGAAGCCCGGGCCGTAATCGCGGACCTCGCCATACAACTGGCCTTCGTGGATGCGGAGATCCAGGTCGATCTGCGCGCGTCCGGCGTGTTCGCCGGCATCGGCGGCATTGTTGAGCAGGACCTGCAGCAGGTGGCCGATTCCGGGGTCCAGCTTGAGCTGCAATGGCGCGTCGGGGTTGCGCCGCAGTTGGATGGTCGGGCGTACCAGCCGCCATTGTTCGAGCACGCTGGCGATGGACACCGGCGCGCGACTGTCGGCGCCTTGGGCCGGCGCGGCCAGGGCAAGTACCTTTTCCCGGCACTGCACCAGCAGTTCGCGCAGGGTTTCCAGGTCATCACGGATTTCCGGGGTGGCGGCGCCCTGCTCGACGATGTCATCGGTGAGCAGGGTCATCGTCGCCAGCGGTGTATTGAGCTCATGGGCAACGGAGGCGGCATGCGTGGCCAGGGCGACGATGCCTTCATTGCGGACGAAGCGTTCGCGCAGCATGGCCAGTTGGTTCTCGCGTTCACGCAGAGCGGCGGCCAGGCGTGTGGAGAAGACCAGCACCACCACACTGGAAAGCAGGAAATTGGCGGCGGCACCCCACAGGTGCAGGCTCATCGTGTCGAAGTAGCCGCCTTTCAGCGGAAGTCCGAACACTGCACTCAGCGCATAGCCGCCAACGCAGGCGGCGGCCACGGCGTGGGTCCAGCGTAGTGGCAGTGCCAGCGCGGCCAGCGCGATCAGGATCAGGAACAGCGAGCCGAAGGGATTGGCGATGCCGCCGCTCCAGCCCACCATCCAGGTCAGCACGGTGACGTCCACCAGGATGTGGCCGAAAGCCGTGACGGGGGCGGGATCGCTGTCGTGGACGCGCAGCTGCACGTACAGGTTGAACAAGGCCAGTACGGCGACGCCGGCCCATAGCGGCTGCTGTGGCAGCTCCAGCCCCAGTAGCCAGGTGGCCACCAGGATGGTGGCGGCCTGGCCGGCGGTGGCCAGCCAGCGCAGGCTGCACAGCGTGCGCAGAAAAGAGGTGTCTCGGGTTTCCATGGCGTAATCGTATGCTGTCGCGGTGGCTACCATGCAAACCAAGGTTCATGCCGTACAGGCGGCAGGCGCGCTAAAATGGGCCATGCATGACGCCGTGACCCGCCCAACCCCGCCCACCGACGCAACCGCGTGGCCCCGTCGCATCACCCAGTCCGTCGCTATCGGCGGCGTCAAGGTGGGCGGTGGGAATCCCGTGGTCGTGCAGTCGATGACCAATACCGATACCGCCGACGTGGCTGCCAGCGTCAAGCAGGTGGCCGAGCTTTGGCGCGCCGGCTCGGAGATGGTGCGACTGACCGTCAATACACCCGAGTCGGCCGCGGCGATCCCGCGCATCGTCGAGAAGCTGGCGATGATGGGTATCGACGTGCCGCTGATCGGCGACTTCCATTACAACGGCCACCAGCTGCTGAGCGGTGAACCGGCCTGTGCCGAGGCGTTGGCCAAGTACCGCATCAACCCGGGCAATGTCGGCTTCGGCAAGAAGAAGGACACCCAGTTCGCGCAGCTGATCGAATTCGCCATCAGGTACAACAAGCCGGTGCGCATTGGCGCCAACTGGGGTTCGCTGGACCAGGCCCTGGCCGCCAGGCTGATGGACGAGAACAGCCAGCGTGCCCAGCCCTGGGATGCGGGACGTGTATTGCGTGAAGCCCTGATCCGTTCGGCGCTGGATTCGGCCGAGACCGCGGTTGAGCTGGGCCTGCCGCGCGATCGCATCGTGTTGTCGGCCAAGGTCAGTGGCGTGCAGGAATTGATTGCGGTGTATCGCGATCTGGCGCAGCGCTCGGACTTCGCCCTGCATCTGGGCCTGACCGAAGCCGGCATCGGCAGCAAGGGTATTGTCGCCTCCTCGGCGGCGTTGGCCGTGTTGCTGCAGGAAGGTATCGGCGACACCATTCGCATCTCGCTGACGCCGGAGCCCGGTCAGTCGCGCACGCAGGAAGTCATCGTCGCCCAGGAGCTGCTGCAGACCACCGGGCAGCGTGCTTTCACGCCGATGGTCACGGCCTGCCCGGGCTGCGGGCGGACCACCTCCGAGTTCTTCCAGGAGCTGGCCAAGGTGGTGCAGAACCACGTACGCGAAAAAATGCCGGTGTGGCGCGTCAGCCACCCCGGCGCAGAGAACATGACGCTTGCGGTGATGGGCTGCATCGTCAACGGCCCGGGCGAGTCGCGACACGCCAATATCGGCATCTCCCTGCCGGGCACCGGTGAAACCCCGGCTGCGCCGGTTTTTGTCGACGGTGAGAAAAAAGTCACCCTGCGTGGCGAGAACATCGCCCACGATTTCGTCGCGCTGATCGATGACTATGTCGAGACCCGGTATGCACGAAGCTCCGGTTGATTCCCGGAGCGAAGCAGCCGGTCTGCGCCGCTGGCTCGCCCACAATGCGTGGCGGCTGGTGGTGCTGTTCATCGGTGTGCTGCTGCCGCTGGCGGGCTTCGTGACGCTGGCCGACGAGATCCACGAGGCCGAGGCGTTCCATTTCGACGCAGCCTTGCTGCTGCGGATGCATGCGATGGCGAGCCCCGCCTTGAACGGCTTTTTCGTGCTGATGTCCAAGCTCGGCTATCAGTGGGGCGTCATCCCCGTGGACATCCTGATCGTCGCAGCGCTGCTGCTGCGTCGGCGCTGGCGCAAGGCTGCATTCGCGGCGACGGCATTCATCGGCTCGGCGCTGTTGAACCTGGGCAGCAAGCAGATTTTCCAGCGTGAGCGCCCCAGCCTGTGGGAGTCGATTGCACCGGAAAGCACGTTCAGCTTTCCCAGCGGGCATGCGATGGGCTCGATGACGCTGGCATTGACTCTGGTGTTCCTGACCTGGCGCACGCGTTGGCGCTGGCCCGTGGTGGCGTTGGTCAGTGGTTTTGTCGTTTCGGTCGGGCTGTCACGGGTGTACCTGGGCGTGCACTATCCCTCGGATATCCTCGGCGGCTGGTGTGCTGCAATGATCTGGGTAACAGGTGTGTATACGGTGATGTTTCGCCGGCGCTGGTCCTTGCCCACGCCGTGAGGCGTACTGCAATCGGGATTGTCGAAAGCGTAAGGGAAGTCCTAAGTCATTGGACGAATTGACCTGATGGATACAGTATTGGCCCCAGCGGCATAGTGAACTCGCCCGCCGCAGGCGCATAAACCGCATCATCCTGATGCTCAAAGCCACAGACACATTTCCTGCGAGCGGGTGTCCGATAGAGCCCAGATGGGCCACTTCTGCTTGATAATACGCATGGCCTTGCCATGAGGGGACGGGGGAGGGCCGTCGCCTCGCATGCTCGGATTTTGCCGCGCCCAAGGCTTCAACTATCACCTCGCCGCGAGGAATCCTTCATGACCATCAGTGTTTTTCTTATCGATGACCACGCCTTAGTGCGTACGGGCATTCGGATGATTCTTTCGGGGCAAACCGGGATTGAAGTCATCGGCGAAGCAGACAGCGGGGATATCGCGCTGCCGCAGATCCGCCGTCTGAAGCCGGACGTCGTGCTTTGCGATCTGCATCTGCCGGGACTGAGTGGGCTGGAAATCACCGAACGCATCGTCAAAGGGGATCACGGTACCCGTGTGATCATCGTCTCGGTACTTGAGGATGGGCCGATGCCCAAGCGCCTGCTCGAGGCCGGTGCATCCGGTTACGTGGGCAAGGGCGGCGATTCGAAGGAGTTGATCCGCGCCATCCATGACGTCGCCATCGGCAAGCGCTATCTGGCCACCAGCATCGCGCAGAACCTGGCGTTGTCCAATCTTGAAGGGGGCGCGTCGCCTTTCGATCTGCTCTCTCCACGTGAATTGGAGGTGGCGCTGCTGCTGATCCAGGGGCATCGCCAGGAAGAGATCGCACGCCGCTTGAGCCTTAGTGCCAAGACCGTGAACAACCACAAGGCACGTCTGTTCCAGAAGCTGGGGGTGCAGGACAATATCGCGCTGGCCCGGCTCGCCGCGCAGTACGGCGTGGGTGATCCGACCAGGGCGATCTGAGTCCAGGGGTTCTGGCAGGCATCGCTCTGCGGAACAGCGCCCTTCAACTGCAGCCCGAGCAAAAGGAGCACAGCGATCACGCTGTGCTCCTTTTGTTTGAGTGCGCGACAGTCGCATGCGACTCGACCTTGCAGGCAATGATTTGGCGACCGTCTGTTTGTGTGAGCGGTGTGAACCGCGAAGCTGGCACCACTGAAGCGGCAGACGCCTGTGCCATCTGATGATCTGCTTGCTTCGCGGCTTACGCTGCTCCTACAACGGGGGGAACCTTCGTCGCTGTGATTGCGTGGCCCAGAAAAGCAGAAAGCGGCCCTAAGGCCGCTTTCTGCTTTCAAGCTGCTTGGTCGGATCAGACGCTGCGTGGCTGATCGTCTTCCTGCTTCTCGGCCTCGGCATTCGCTTCGGCTGCGACGCTTTCCGTGTCTACGGCAGGAGCGACAACGGCAGGCGTCGGTGCGACCACAACGGCTGGCGCTGCAGTCTCGACGACCGGCTTTTCAGCAGTTTCTTCAACAGTCGGGGCCTGGGCGAACAGCTGCCCGTTCTCCGGTGCTGCAGGCTGTGCAACTACCGCCGCGACCGGTTCAGCAGCTGCCGGTGCGCTGGCAACTTCCGGAGCAGCCACGGGCGCTTCCACTGTGGCGACCACCGGTGCTGCGACGACTGCCTCAGCGATGGTTTCCCCCACGGGACTGATCGCCTGCTCGGCCTTGACGACTACCGGCTCGGCGGCAGCTGCCACTTCGACGTGTGCGACTGGGGCCGGTGCGCTTGCTGCGACAACGGCTTGAGCAACCGGTGCCGCCGCAGCTGCTTCGATGGCAGCGGCAGGTGCTGCGGCAACCACAGCTGCGGCAGCCTGCGCGGGCGCCGCAGCAACCGGTTTGGCTGCTGCTACCGGAGCGGAAACGGGTGCGGCCGGGGTCGCTGGCTCGTCATCGAACTCGAACTCGGGCTGGCTGCTGGCGGCCTTGGTCGCTGCGTCACCGATTTCGCCGTCGGCGTCATCAAAAGCGTCCAGCGCGTCCTCGTCACCGCCCTGGTTCTCGGTGCCGGCAGTGCCTTCACCGTTGCCGCGACGACGACGACGACCACCGCGGCGACCGCGACGACGACGACCACCGGCTTCACCGGCAGCTTCTTCACCGGCTGCAGGCACGCCGTTCTCATCGACGACAGCCATTGCGGGCTGCTCCTCGGAGACGACCGCCGGCTTGGCGATCTCGGCGGCCACGCTGTTGTCCTTCAGCACCGGATCGGCACTGGCGACGGCTTCGCTGACAACGATGGTGGCTGCGGCAATGACCGGCGTTGCGACGACCGGGGCAGGTGCTCGAGCGGCTTCCGGCTGGACCTGCTGCTGGCGTGCGGGCTTGTCGCCCTGCACGTTCTGCTGCTGGGCCTGCTTGTCGGCATCCTGCTGCGGCTTGGGCTGCTTCGGCTGCTTGGGCTGCTTGCTCTGCTGCTGCTCGTTGTTGCGCTGCTGCTTGGCCTGCTGCTGGGTCTGATCGCCACGCTGCTGCTCATTGCGCTGCTGCTTGGGCTGCTGCTGGGCGTTGTTCTGCGCCTGCTGCTGGCCCTGCTGCTGCGGCTTGTCAGCGTTCTGGCGGCGATCTTCGCGGCGCTGCTCGTCACGGCGATTGCCGTTGGCGTTGCCGCCCGCATTTGCATTGCCATTGCCGCCGCGACCCTGCTGGCCGTTACGGCCGTCACGACGCTGGTTGCCACGTTCGTTGCGGTTGTTGCGACCGTTGTCCTGGCGCTGCTGCGGCTGGGCCGGCTGTGCTGCCGGTGCCGGCTCGCCGCCGAACACGCGCTTGAGCCAGCCCATCACGCCGCCAGCGGCCGGGGCTGCAGGTGCAGCGACCGGTGCCGGTGCTGGGGGGGCTTCGACCACTTCGCGCACGGGGGCCGGCTGGCTGTGCTTGACGTGGGTCACTGCCGGTGCCGGCGGGATGTTCAGCTGGGCCTTGGTCAGGGCATGCACCGGCAGCTTGCGCGGGGTGCCGCGCTGGTAGCTGGGCTTGTTCGACTCTTCACCCAACTCGTTGTCGCGCAGGCGCGTGACTTCGTAGTGTGGGGTGTGCAACTGCTCGTCGGCGACGATGACGATGGGCGCATCGTGGCGCTGCTCGATTTCCCGCAGGGCGCCGCGCTTCTCGTTGAGCAGGTAGTTGGCGATCTCGACCGGGGCCTGGACCAGCACCTGTCCGGTGTTTTCCTTCATCGCATGCTCTTCGGCAACGCGGATGATGGACAGCGACAGCGACTCGATGCTGCGCATGCGGCCCTGGCCGTCACAACGCGGGCAGACGATCTGGCTGGACTCGCCCAGGCTCGGACGCAGGCGCTGGCGGCTCATTTCCATCAGGCCGAAGCGCGAGATGCGGCCCAGCTGGACGCGGGCACGGTCGTACTTCAGTGCATTCTGCAGGCGGTTTTCGACTTCGCGCTGGTGCTTGCTGGAGGACATGTCGATGAAGTCGATGACCACCAGGCCGCCCAGGTCGCGCAGGCGCAGCTGGCGGGCGACTTCTTCGGCGGCTTCCAGGTTGGTCTGGAAGGCGGTGTCTTCGATGTCGCTGCCCTTGGTGGAGCGGGCCGAGTTGACGTCGACCGCGGTCAGCGCTTCGGTCTGGTCAACCACGATCGAGCCGCCGGACGGCAGGCGCACGTTGCGCTCGTAGATCGCCTCGATCTGCGATTCGATCTGGAAGCGGTTGAACAGCGGGATGTCGTCCTTGTAGTGCTTGAGCTTGCGCAGGGTCTGCGGCATCACCTGCTGCATGAAGTCGCGTGCGGTCTCGTACAGCTCTTCGGTGTCGACCAGGATCTCGCCGACGTCCGAGCGCAGGTAGTCGCGCAGGGCGCGCACGATCAGGCGCGATTCCTGGTAGATCAGGAACGGGGCCGGCTTGGTCAGTGCGGCTTCGGCGATCGAGCGCCAGACCTGCAACAGGTAGTCCAGATCCCACTGCAGCTCTTCGGCATCGCGGCCGACGCCAGCGGTGCGGATGATCACGCCCATGTCGTCGGGGATATTCAGCTTGTCCAGCGCTTCCTTCAGCGCGGCGCGGTCTTCGCCCTCGATGCGACGGGAAACGCCGCCGGCAGAGGGGGAGTTGGGCATCAGCACCATGTAGCGGCCGGCCAGCGAGATGAAGGTGGTCAGGGCGGCGCCCTTGTTGCCACGTTCTTCCTTATCGACCTGGACGACGATTTCCTGGCCTTCGCGCAGGAGTTCCTTGATGCTGGCCTTGTTGTGGTCCACGCCCGCCTGGAAATAGTCGCGGGAGATTTCCTTCAACGGCAGGAAGCCATGGCGGTCACCGCCGTACTCGACAAAGGCAGCCTCGAGCGACGGCTCCAGGCGGGTGATGCGGCCCTTGTAGATGTTGGACTTCTTCTGTTCCTTCGACGGCTGTTCGATGTCGATGTCGTACAGGTTCTGCCCGTCGACGATGGCCACGCGTAGTTCTTCAGCCTGCGTGGCATTGATCAGCATTCGCTTCATTGTGCGTTCCTCGCGCGCTGCTACCGCGCGGAACGCCATGGGGTTTCGCCTCTGGACACGGTTCGCCGCCCATTCGCGCAGGCGCGGGCAGGGCGGCTTGGGTTTCCAGCGCTACGACACCACGGCAGGCCGCGGGAGCGCTTCTTTCTTGTTTTAGGTGTTTCAGGGCCGGCGTCCGCCCGCGGCCGGAGCCGATGGCGTCGCGCGGGACATGGGTTTCGTCCAGCACGGATGCTTTTTGGCATCCGGCGATGGCCGGGAACGCCGACGAGCCGCTAACATGGCCGCCCCGGGGGCGGTGGCCGCGCACTGTGCCGGATCCGTAGGGAGCGGGGCTTCTGGCCCTGACCAACTTCCAACGAAATCAAACCCTTATATCGCCCCCCGAGTGTAGCAGAATAAATAGGCCGATGACTGATTCCGACAAGCCCCAAGCAGCGCCCGCCGCCAAGAGCAGCGTGCGCATGATCAAAGTGCCCGAAGACAGGGCAGGACAGCGATTGGACAACTTTTTGTTGGGTCAGTTGAAGGGCGCGCCACGCAGCCTGGTCTACAAGTTGGTCCGTAGTGGCCAGGTCCGGGTGAATGGGGGTCGGGCCAAGGCTGACCGCAAGCTGGAGGGCGGGGAAGAGGTGCGCATCCCGCCAGTCAATCTCAATGAGCTTGGAGACAAGGCGGCGCCGCCGAGCAGCTTCCTGCAGCGCATGGAAGAGGCCATCGTCTTCGAGGATGCCAAGCTGTTGGTGATCAACAAGCCGACCGGCGTCGCCAGCCATGGTGGCAGCGGTATCAGCCACGGTGCGATCGAGACCATGCGTGCGCTGCGACCGAACATGAACCTGGAGCTGGTGCACCGGCTGGACCGGGACACTTCCGGCTTGCTGATCCTGGCCAAGAAGCGGTCGGCCCTGGTCGAGCTGCAGGCCTTGCTGCGTGAAGACCATGGCGGCATCCAGAAGCGCTACCTGACCCTGCTGGCCGGGCGCATGCCCGACGGCGTGATGAGTGTGGACGCCCCGCTGCACGTCGGTCTGCGCCAGGGCGGTGAGCGCCATGTTCAGGTGAATGCGATCGGCAAGCCGTCGCTGAGCCATTTCAAGGTGTTGGAGCGTCGCGGCGGGCAGTCCTACTGCGAAGTCCGGATTGAAACCGGGCGTACCCACCAGATCCGCGTGCATGCCCAGCACATCGGCCATCCGGTCGCTGGTGACGATAAATACGGCGATCCTGCAGTGAACAAGCGCTTTCGTGAGCAGATCGGGCTGAAGCGCTTGTTCCTGCACGCCGCCTCGCTGGAGTTTGCGCTGGACGGTGGCAAGACACCTTATGTATTGAATGCGCCGCTACCACCGGATCTGGTGGATGCGCTGAACAAGCTTTGAAGGTGTGAAGCCGGGATGGGGGCTATGCGGTGCAGGGATGTGGGAGCGGTGTAAGCCGCGAAGCTGGCCTTGCTTGGGTCCCCTGCATCCCGGTCATCTGGCGATGTGTGGGCTTCGCGGCTTACGCCGCTCCCACAAAGGATCCGATTTCAGGCTTGGCCGGGTTGCCGATCAGCCCCGGCTTCGCTACCACTTGAACAGCACCAGGCTCACCGCAATCGTCGCCATGCCGATCACCAGTCCGTAAACGGTCTCGTGGCCTTGGGCGTAGCGCTTGGCGGCGGGTAGCAGCTCGTCCAATGCCAGAAACACCATGATGCCGGCGATCAGCCCGAACACCGCGCCGAACGTGGCCGGAGACAGGGCATCCGCCAGCAGGAAGTAACCGATGGCCGCACCGACCGGCTCGGCCAGTCCCGATAGCAGGCTGGCACCGAAGGCATAGGCCTTGCGGCCGGTGGCCAGATACACCGGGACAGCGATGGCGATGCCTTCCGGGATGTTGTGGATGGCAATGGCAAAGGCCAGTGGCAGGCCGACCGAGGGACTTTCCAGGGTGGCGAAGAAGGTCGCCAGGCCTTCGGGGAAGTTGTGCGCGGTGATGGCGATCGCGCTGAGCAGACCCACCCGGCGGATCTGGGTGTGGCTGTGGTCGTGGAAGGCCGGGTCCTGCTTGTCGAGGCTGTCGTGCGGGTTCGGCACCAGGTGGTCGATCAACACCACCAGCAGCACGCCGCCCAGGAACCACAAGGTTCCGTAGGTATAGCCGAGGCGGTCGCCATAGGCCTGGGTGAATGCGCCGATCGATTTGTTCAGTATCTCCGACAGCGAGACGTAGACCATCGCGCCGCCGGCGAACGCCAGCCCGAACGCCAGCAGGCGTGGGTTGGGGCGCCTGGAGAACAGGACCAGCAGGCTGCCGACGGCCGTGGCCAGGCCGGCAGCCAGAGTCAGGCTGAACGCAAGCCAGAGGTTGTCACTGGAGAATGCGTGCATGCGCGCCAGCCGTTGCCGGCTCAGCCACCCCGGCGTGCGCGTTCTTCAATAGCGAAGCATTCGTTCGGCTTGGGGTCCGGCGGGTTGAAGCTGACCGGTACCTGGATGGTGGTGGGCACCGGCTGGCCGTTGCGGGTGGCCGGGTTGAACTTCCATTCGCGCACGCGGCGCGCGGCGGAGTCATCCAGCTGGCTGTTGCCGCTGCTGGTGACCAGCGAGACTTCGGTAGGCGTGCCCTGCGGGCCAACCACCACGCGCAGCACGCTCTTGCCGCCAACCCCGGTGCAGGCCAGTTCGGCCGGGTAGTCCGGTGGCGGGGTCTGCACGGCGGCCACTTCGGTCGGGGCGACGGTCGGCGCGGCCGGTTGGTCGGAGGAGTTGCAGGCGCTCAGTGCAGCCACGGTGCCCAATGCAGCGAACAGCAGACGCAGTTTCATGTCATTGCTCCGTTAGTGCGGATGCCTTGGCGGCACAGATGAAGTCGTTCTCGCTCAGGCCACCCACATCATGGGTGGAAAAGCGCACAACGGCGCGGTCGTAGTGCACGCCCAGATCGGGATGGTGGTCTTCGCGGTGGGCAATCCAGGCCAGCGCGTTCACGAACGCCATGGTGCCGTGGTAGTTGTCAAAGCGGAATGTACGGGTCAGGGCCTGGCCGTTCTCGGCCAGCTCCCAGCCCGGGACCTGCGGCAGCAGCTCGGCGATGCGGGCCTGACCGAGGCGGTATTCGCTACCCCGGCGCGGGCTGCAGTGCGCTTGTGCCAGCGGGATGAGATCAGGGGCCATGCAAACCTCCATAACAGGTGACTGAACTGTGCCGCCGTTGGAATCAGTGTCCCATCGGTGGCAACCAAGACACGGCTAGAATACCCGCATGATCCAGATCTCAGATACCGCCCAAACGCATTTCCGCAAGTTGATTGAACGCGAGGCCGTGCCCGGAATGGGCGTGCGCCTGAGCGCGATGGACCCGGGAACCCCGAGCGCCGACGCGCGCCTTGAATTCGCCGAGCCGGCTGACCTGCTGGGTGATGAGTGGGCGGTGGACTGCGATGGCTTCACCTTGTATGTCGCTGCCACCAGTGTGGCGTGGTTGGATGGTGCCGAGATCGACTTCGTCACCCAGGCCACCGGCACCCAGCAGCTGACCATCAAGGCGCCGAAGATCAAGGGGGAGGCTCCCGGTGATGCAGCCTCCATCGTCGAGCGTGTGCGCTGGGTGATTGAAAATGAAATCAACCCGCAGCTTGCCTCGCACGGCGGCCGCGTCGCGGTGCAGGAAGTGTCGGCGGATGGCGTTGTGCTGCTGCGCTTCGGTGGCGGCTGCCACGGTTGCGGAATGGCCGATGTGACCTTGAAGCAGGGGATCGAGAAGACCTTGATGGGCCGGGTGCCGGGGATCACCGCCGTGCGTGACGCTACCGACCACGAAACCGGTCAGGCCCCGTATATTCCGCGCGACGGCGCGGGCTGAGCCGCGCCCCTGCATGCCGGTGGCATCGGTTACCGAGTTGATCGATCTGCTGGCCTCGCGCCGGCAGACCAGCATTCTGCATGATCGTCGCACTGGCATGCCGTACAGCTGGAGCAACTGGCTGCGCACGCGTGTCTCCAAGGGGCTTTCCGCATTTGTCGATGCAGACGCCGCCGGGGTGATGGCGGCCCGACCGCCACGACCACGCGCGGGTGTACCTGCGCCGTTGCCGCTGTGGCAACACATCGTGTTGCTGTTCTGGAATGGAGGCGAACCGCCGCCGCGCGATCAGCGTGGCCTGCGTTGGTTTGCCGGTTTCTTCAGCGCCGGGCTGCATGTGCTGTTCGCGTTGCTGTTGCTGTGGGTGGCCTTGGTGCGCAGCAACGTGCCGGAACAGAACGCCGAACAGGGCGAGCGCGTGCAGGTGGCGTATGTCGGGCGCGGTACGCCGGACGACGAGGGCGGCGGTGCCCCGAAGGATGCCGAGGCGGCGGGCGCACAGGCGGAAGTTGCAGCGCAGTCTGGCGCTGTTGCGGCCGAGTCACCGGCACCCGCGGCGCAGGAATCGTCGGCATCCTCGGCTACGCGCGCAGCGCAAAGCGATGTCCCGCCTGCCGTCGAGCCTGCATTCGCGCCCGAGGCGATGCAGGTAGATGCATCCAAGCCCGTGCCGGAGCCGCCTGCCGTCAGCGAGCAGCCGCTGCAGGTGACCGAAACAAGCCAGCCGACCAGCGATTTCGTGGTGCCGCCGGTCACGGTTGTGGCCCCGGCACTGCGCAGCAGTCAGGCGCAGGTGCGCGAACGCACGATTGAAACTGCGGTTGATCGTCCGCAGCCAATGCAGGCGCTGCGTCAGCCTGCGGAAGTAACGGTGCAGTTGCGTACTCCCCAGATGCAGGTGCGTGAACGCCAGATCGAGGTTGCCACCCAGCAGCCGATAGCGGTGACGCAGCCGCGCGCGCGCGAAACCCAGGTGCAGATTCGCACGCCCGAGTTTGGCGTACGCGAACGTCGGATCGAGACCGCAACGCAGGAATCGGTGGCGATGGCGACCCTGCCAGCGCGCGCAGCCCAGGTGCAACTAAAGACGCCGACAATGGCGGTGCGTGAGCGTGCGGTGCGTGGTGTGCCCGACAAGCCTGCGGCGCAGGCGCCGGCGAGTCCAACTGCCACGACGCAGGCATCAACCGGTACGCCGGCAGCCAGTGCATCGACCAGTCCGTCGCGGGCTGGCGGGCAGGCGGGGGCAGCCAATCCAAGCCCGCGCGGCGGGACCAGCACAGGTGCAGGTCCTAAGCCGGAGGATCGCAGCGGCGGTTGGGCGGCACCCAACCGTGGCGATGATTGGGGCGCGGCGCAGCGCCAGGTTGCCGGTAGCGCTGGCGGTCAGGCTGACAAGGGAACCGGGCTGTTCAATGCCGATGGCAGCGTAAGGCTGGGTGCCAACGAGGGGCAGGCACAGGACGCGGCCAAGCGTGGTGCACCGGGCGGTGATGCAGACACCTGGAGCCGCGAGCGCATCGCCGAGTCCGGCACCTGGCTAAAGCGCCCGCCGTATGACTACACGCCGACGTCCTTCGACAAGTATTGGGCGCCGAATGAATCGCTCCTGGCCGAGTGGGTGCGCAAGGGCATCAAGAGCGTGGAGATTCCGATTCCTGGCTCAAAGAGCAAGATTTCCTGTGTGGTGTCGATGCTGCAGTTCGGTGGCGGCTGTGGCCTGACCAACCCGAACATGCAGGAGCAGCCGGCAGAAGCGCGACCGCCGCCGGATATCCCGTTCAAGAAAGAGCTGCAGGAAGACAACGGCAGTCGTTGATGGCTCGGCGGTGCTTTGTATGCCGCGTTGGTTCTTGTAGGAGCGGCGTAAGCCGCGAAGCCGAGGCCGGATCAGATGCCGCATATGGGTTGGGCTTCGACAGTGCCAGCTTCGCGACTGACGCCGCTCCCACAAGTGGTGCCTGGTGCATCGTGCGTGCAGATCAAGCAACGTAGCTCAGGTAAGCGCAGCGCACTTGGGGCTGTTGACGCACTGCTGAGACAGCCTTTGTCTTCAGGGATTCAGCTGCCCATGGCGAAGAATGTGAAACCAGAGTTCGGCGCGCGCTCGCTGTCGGCGCTGACCTCGGCGATCTCCTCGAAGAAAACCCTGGCGTCCTCGTTGCGTAGCTCAGCACGAATCTTCAGCACATCGTCGTTCCGTAGCAGGTCCAGAACCTGTGCTTCTGCTTCACCCGGGGTTGCTGCCTCTACGAAGCGGGTTGCGTAGAAGCCAATGGGTGAGTGCTTGCCCAGCAGAGCACCCGGGAAGTTTTCGCCGCAGATCAAGCATCGATAGAGTGGCATACGTGATCAAGTCTCCGTTGTGGGAGCGGCGTAAGCCGCGAAGCAGATAGCGCTTCAGATGGCGCGAATGAGTGGTGTTCCAACAATGCCAGCTTCGCGGCTTACGCCGCTCCCACAAACAGCCTCGAGAGCATTGCATATGAACAAAGCCGCCCAAGGGCGGCTTTGTTGTGTCAATGCGGTGCTGCGACGGTTGTCTTCAATCCACGCCGTGCAGGTCGCGCAACTGGCTGGGACGCGAGCCGAAGTAGGCGGCGAGGTCGGCGATGTCCTGATCGCTCAGGTTCTGTGCCTGCGGGGTCATCAGCATGTGGTCGCGGGTGCTGGCACGGTAGGCTTGCAGTGCATGGGCGAGGTAGTCGCCGTACTGGCCACCGAGCTTGGGATAGGTCGGATCGATCGGGTTGTTGCCGTCGGCGCCATGGCAGTCGATGCAACTCTGCCCGGTGGCCTTGCCCTTTACGGCTGCCAGGTGCTCACCGGCGGCGATGCGGCCGGCCGGCAGGCCGGCGGAGGAACTGGATCCGTGTTCACCGCTGGCATGGCCGGGGTCGGCCGCGGATTTGCCGCTGGACTCGACCTCCGACTGCGTACAGGCAGCTAGACCCATGGCGGCGAACAGGGCGATGGACAAACGCAGTGCGTGTGTGGCTTTCGTCATGGTCGGCGCTTATTTGAGGGTGGACAGGTAGGCGGAGAGATCAGCAATGTCCTGCGGGCTGAAACTCATCGATTGCGCCTGCATCGTCGGATGCTTGCGTTTGCCTTCGCGATACTCGGTAAGCGCCTGGGTCAGGTACTGCGATGACTGCCCACCGATCTTCGGCACGCGGTAGCTGGGGTAGGCATTCTTGTAGCCGGTGATGCCGTGGCAGCCCTGGCAGGTATAGGCCAGGGTCCTGCCGGTGGCGGCATTGCCGGTGCTGGCCGCTGCCGGTGTGGCGCTGGAGGCAGCAGGGGCAGGGGCGACGGCGGGTGTAGCAGACTGCGGATCAGCTTGGGCGGCCCCGAAGGTCAGGGCAAAAGCCAGAGCGAAACAAGCGGCGAGCGGCTGCGAGCGCATGGTTTCCTTATCCGATGAGCGGGTCTGGGGTTCCGCCGTGGGATACGGAACGGCCCGAGTATAGCCCGCGTATTTACCCCTCCGGAACAGGGGTCGGATGCTGCAATGCGGTAGCTCATGCCTATAGGGTGGTACCCATGACTTTCGGGGCATGGTGTGGGCGTGGGGTGGTGCAATACTTTGCTACAACACCTGCCTACGCATCCCCAGGGACAAGACGATGTCGCGACTTTTCACTCTGCACGCCCGCACCGGAAGCTGCGCTGCTGCACTCCTGATCACCACCTCCCTGTTGCTCGGCGGTTGCAAGGCCGGTGGCGAGGAAGCCAAGGCCAAGACGCCGGATGAGCAGAAGGCCAGTGACGCCGTACCGGTGGAAGTGGCCAAGGCCGAGCGCCGTGCCATTGCCGCCAGCTATACCGGTACTGCCGCACTGGAGCCGCGCGCCGAATCGCAGGTGGTCGCCAAGACTTCCGGCGTGGCGCTGGCGGTGCTGGTCGAAGAAGGTCAGCTGGTTCGTGCCGGGCAGCCTTTGGTTCGGCTGGACCCGGACCGCGCTCGCCTGAGCGTGGCGCAGAGCGAGGCGCAGATGCGCAAGCTGGAGAACAGCTATCACCGCGCCGAGAAGCTGGTGCAGCAGCAACTGGTCAGCGCCGCCGACGTGGACCAGTTGCGCTATGACCTGGAGAACGCGCGGGCGATGTACCGGATGGCGACGCTGGAGTTGTCCTATACGACGGTGGTCGCGCCGATCAGCGGTGTGGTCGCCTCGCGTGACATCAAGCCGGGCAACTTCGTGCAGATCAACTCGCCGATCATCCGCATCGTCGACAGCGGCCAGTTGGAAGCCACCCTCAATGTGCCGGAGCGCGAGATCGCCAAGCTCAAGCCGGGCCAGGCGGTATCGCTGCAGGTCGATGCGCTGCCGGGCAAGCCGTTTACCGGCACGGTGGACCGCGTTGCACCGGTCGTGGACAACGGCACCGGCACCTTCCGCGTGGTTACCACCTTCACCGGGGAAGATGCGCTGCAGGCGGGCATGTTCGGCCGCCTGAGCATCAACTACGACCAGCGCGCCGATGCATTGGTGGTACCGCGTACCGCACTGCTGGAAGACGGTGGCAAGCCGGCAGTCTATGTGGTGCGTGACGGCAAGGCCGTGCGTACCGAGCTGGCCCTGGGTTACGACGATGCCGGCTTCATCGAGGTGCGCAACGGCCTGCAGCTGGGCGATGAGGTCGTCATCGCCGGCAAGGCCGCACTGCGCGAAGGCAGTGCGGTGCAGGTGATCGGCAAGGAGAAGGCGGTCGCAGCAGCGGCCAAGGCACCGGCCGCTGCACAGGCGACCAAACAATGAGTGACCACGGACCGTCGGCTTCCGGCGGTGGCTTCGATCTGATCGAGTTTGCCACCCGCCGCCGCGTCACCATCGCGATGATGACGCTGACCCTGGTGTTGTTTGGCCTGATCTCGCTGTCCAGCCTGAAGGTCGAACTGCTGCCGGACCTGAGCTATCCCACCCTGACCGTGCGTACCGATTACGAAGGTGCGGCACCGGCCGAGGTGGAAACTCTGATTTCGCAGCCGGCCGAAGAGGCGCTGGGCATCGTCAAGGGCCTGCGCAAGCTCAAGTCGATCTCCCGCACCGGTCAGAGCGACGTGGTGCTGGAGTTCGCCTGGGGCACGGACATGCAGCAGGCCGGGCTGGACGTGCGCGACAAGATGGAGACGCTGCAGTTGCCGCTGGAGGCCAAGCCGCCAGTGCTGCTGCGCTTCAATCCGTCCACCCAGCCGATCATGCGGCTGGCGCTGTCGTCCAAGCAGGAAGCCGGCAACGACGCCGATGCCGTGCGCCGCCTGATGGAACTGCGCCGTTACGCCGATGAAGACCTCAAGCGCAAGCTCGAGCCGGTCAGTGGTGTGGCTGCGGTCAAGGTTGGCGGCGGTCTGGAAGACGAGATCCAGGTTGATATCGACCAGCGCAAGCTGGCCGCGCTGGGTCTGTCGCTGGACACGGTGATCCAGCGTCTGCAGCAGGAGAACGTGAACCTGTCCGGCGGTCGTCTGGAAGAAGGTTCGCAGCGTTACCTGGTGCGTACCGTCAACCAGTTCGCCACGGTCGAACAGATGCGCGAGATGTTGCTGACCACGGCCAGTGGTTCCAGCACCGCCAGCTCGACCGGTGAGAACCGCCAGCTGATGTCGGCCATCCTCGGCAGCAGCGATCCCAACGTGATTGCGGCGATGCGCAGCGATGGCAGCAGCAGTGCGCCCAGCGTGCGCTTGAAGGACGTGGCCGAAGTGCGCCAGGGCTACAAGGAGCGCGAAGCGGTGATCCGCGCTGCCGGCCATGAAGCGGTCGAACTCGCTGTCTACAAAGAAGGCGACGCCAACACCGTTTCCACTGCCGATGCGCTGGAGGCGAAGTTGGAGCAGATCCGCAAGGAAATGCCCAAGGACATTGAGATGACGACGGTCGAGGACCAGTCGGTCTTCATCCGCCACGCCATCAAGGACGTCAAGATCGATGCGGTGATCGGCGGCCTGCTGTCGGTGCTGATCATCTTCCTGTTCCTGCGCGATGGCTGGAGCACCTTCGTGATCTCGCTGTCGCTGCCGATCTCGATCATCGCCACGTTCTTCTTCATGGGCCAGCTTGGCCTGAGCTTGAACGTGATGTCGTTGGGCGGCCTGGCGCTGGCCACCGGCCTGGTGGTGGATGACTCGATCGTGGTGCTGGAATCCATTGCCAAGGCGCGTGAGCGCGGCATGGGCATCCTGGAAGCGGCGATCAAGGGCACCCGCGAAGTGTTCATGGCGGTGGTTGCTTCGACCTTGACCACCATCGCGGTGTTCTTGCCGCTGGTGTTCGTCGAAGGTATCGCCGGCCAGTTGTTCCGTGACCAGGCGTTGACGGTATCGATCGCCATCGCGGTGTCGCTGGTGGTGTCGATGACCCTGATCCCGATGCTGAGCGCGCTGAAGGGCCGTCCGCCGTTGGAGTTCCCGGCCGAGGACCCGCGTGAGCCGTGGCGTCCGCAGAGCCGCTGGAAGAAGCCGGCGGCCTATGCTGGCCGTGGCATCGGCGCGATGTTCCGTTACGGCTTCTATTTCCTGGCCTGGACCGTGGTGCGGATTTTCCGTGGCATTGCCGCGGTGGTCGGCCCGGTGATGCGCAAGGCCAGTGATCTGGCAATGGCGCCGTATGGCCGCGCTGAAGCCGGCTATCTGCGCGCGCTGCCGGCGGCATTGAAGCGTCCGTGGCCTGTGTTGGGTTTTGCGACGCTGGCGTTCGGCTTGACCCTGGCGGCGTTGCCGCTGCTGGGCGTGGATCTGCTGCCGCAGCTGGCCCAGGACCGCTTCGAGATGACTGCCAAGCTGCCGCCGGGCACGCCACTGGCGCAGACCGATGCACTGGTACGCGAAGTGCAGCGCAAGCATGCCGACGAAGAAGGCGTGCGCCTGCTGTACGGCGTCTCCGGCACCGGTACGCGACTGGATGCCAGCCCGACCGAGAGCGGCGAGAACATCGGCAAGCTGTCGGTGGTGATGAATGACACCAAGCTGGAGCCGGCACTGACCGAAAAACTGCGCGAGACCATGAAGGCGTGGCCGTCGGCGCAGGTGGATTTCGCCCGCCCGGAGCTGTTCGCGCTGTCGCCGCCGTTGGAAATCGAAATCGAGGGCAATAATCTCGAGGACATCCGTATCGCCGGCAATCGCCTGGCTGGCATGCTGCGCGAGAACCCGCACTATGCCGACGTCAAGTCGACAGTGGAGCAGGGCTTCCCGGAAATCCAGGTGGTGTTCGACCAGGACCGCGCGGCGGCACTCGGCCTGACCACGCGGCAGATCGCTGATGCGGTGGTCAACAAGGTCAAGGGCAATGTCGCTACCCGCTACAGCTTCCGCGATCGCAAGATCGACGTGCTGGTACGCGTGCAGGAATCGGAGCGTTCCTCGGTCAACGACATCCGTCGCCTGATCGTCAATCCGAGCGGTGCCAAGCCGATCGAGCTGGGTTCGGTGGCCGATGTCATCGCCACCACCGGCCCGAGCGAAATCCACCGTGCCGACCAGCGCCGTGTGGCCATCGTCTCGGCCAACCTGCGCGATATCGACCTGGGCAAGGCCATCACCGAAGTGCAGAGCATGGTCGCGAAGAATCCGCTGGGCACCGATGTCGGCATGCATATCGGTGGCCAGGGCCAGGAGCTGGGCGAATCGATCCGCTCACTGCTGTTCGCCTTCGCATTGGCGGTGTTCCTGGTCTATCTGGTGATGGCATCGCAGTTCGAATCGCTGCTGCATCCCTTCGTGATTCTGTTCACCATTCCGCTGGCACTGGTAGGCGCGGTTGCGGCCTTGCTGCTGGCGCGTTCGCCGGTCTCGGTGGTGGTATTCATCGGTTTGATTCTATTGGTCGGCCTGGTGGTGAAGAACGCCATCATCCTGATCGACAAGGTCAACCAGCTGCGCGAGGAAGGTGTGGCCAAGCGTGAGGCCCTGGTTGAGGGCGCACGTTCGCGTCTGCGGCCGATCATGATGACCACGCTGTGTGCGGTGTTCGGTTTCCTGCCGCTGGCTCTGGCCTTCGGTGAAGGTGCCGAAGTGCGCTCGCCGATGGCGATCACGGTGATCGGTGGCCTGCTGGTCTCGACCCTGCTGACCTTGCTGGTGATCCCGGTGGTGTACGACCTGCTGGACCGCAAACCGGACGAGTACTACGCCGAGCGCGGCCGTCGTGCACGCCAGGCGATGGCCCAGGCCGAGCAGGTGCTGAGCCACGAGCAGGACCCCATTGGCGGCATCAAGGACTGAGCGGATGAATATCACCGAGCTGTCCATCCGCCGCCCCGTCACCACCATCATGTTGTTCGTGTCGATGGTGGTGATCGGCCTGATCGCCGCGTTCAAGCTGCCGCTGGAGTCGGAGCCGGAAGCATCGATCCCGTTCTTCTTCATCGCACTGCCGTATCCGGGGTCGACCCCGGAAGAAGTGGAGCGCAACCTGCTGCGGCCGGTTGAAGAGGCCATCGCCACGATGCCCGGCATCAAGACGATGAACTCGCGCGCCAACGCCGAAGGCGGGCAGATCCAGGTCGAATTCAGCGACTGGAACCGCGATATCGCCATGGCCGCGTCCGAAGCGCGTGAGCGTATCGACGCGGTGCGTGACGAGTTGCCGGACGACTTCCGCCGTTACTACGTGCAGCGCTGGAGCACCAGCGACCAGGAAGCGATCAGCCTGCGCCTGAACAGTGCCGAGGACCTGACCGCGCGCGCTGACATGATCGAGCGTGCCATCAAGCAACGCCTGGAGCGTCTGCCGGGCGTGGCCCGTGTTGAAGTGGAAGGTGTTGCCAAGCAGGAAGTGCTGATCGCGTTGGACAAGGACCGGATCAGCGCGCATGGCGTTGCCCTGAACGATCTGGTGCAGAAGCTGCAGGCGGCCAATTTCGCGGTATCGGCCGGACAGATCACCGAGGACGGCCGCCGCCTTCGCGTGCAGCCCAAGGGTGAGCTGCTGGAGGTGCAGGAGCTGCGCGACCTGCCGGTCAACAACCGCGGTACCCGCCTGTCCGATATCGCCGAGGTCAGCCTGCAGCCGCAGCGCATGAGCTATGTGCGGCGCATGGAAGGCAAGCCCAGCGTCGGCGTGGACATCTACAAGGAGCGCTCGGCGAACCTGGTGGATCTGTCGCGCGCTGTAGGCAAGGAAGTCGAGAGACTGGGCGACGACCCGGCCCTGCGCGGGGTGGATATCGAAGTGGCCTGGGACTCCGGCAAGGCGGTCACCAGCTCGCTGTTGGCCCTGGCCGAGGCCGGTGCAATCGGTCTGCTGCTGTCGGTGATCGTGCTGTACGCCTTCCTGCGCCATTGGCCGTCGACGCTGATGGTGTCGATGGCGATCCCGATCTGTTTCATCATGACCTTGGGCTTCATGTACTTCACCGGCATCAGCCTGAACATCATCTCGATGATGGGCTTGTTGCTGGCGGTAGGCATGCTGGTGGACAACGCCGTGGTGGTGGTGGAGAGCATCTACCAGGAGCGCGAGAAATACCCCGGCAAACCGGAGATGGCCTCGATCATCGGTACCCGCCACGTGGCGATCGCGCTGTCGGCCGGTACCTTGTGCCACTGCGTGGTGTTCCTGCCGATGATGTTCGGCGAGAAGAACATCATCACCATCTACCTGACCCAGTTGGCGCTGACCATTTCGTTCTCGCTGCTGGCCTCGTGGCTGGTGGCGGTGAGTCTGATCCCGATGCTGTCCGCGCGAATGAAGACGCCGCCGGCCCTGAAGTCGCCGTTCATCAGCCGTCTGCAGGCGCGGTATGCACGGATACTGCGTTGGACCTTGCAGAACCGGGGTTGGAGCGTAGCCGGCATCGTGTTGGTGTCGGTGCTCAGCGTCTGGCCGATGACCCACACCAGTGGCGGTGGCGATGACAATGATCCGGATGAGATCAACATCTTCTATCAGTGGAAGGGCTCCTATTCCAAGGAAGAGATGGGCAAAGAAGTGCAGCGTGTCGAGGACTTCGTCAACGCCAACCGCGACGAGTTCAAGATCAAGCGTGTATACAGCCGCTTCGCTGAGCAGGGCTGGGCGCAGACGCGCCTGTACCTGACCGTCGACGACCGCGAGCAGAGCAAGAAGATCGAGGAAGAAGTGCGCAAGGGGCTGCCACAGTCGGCACGTGCCAAGATCGGTATCGGCTGGCCGGGTGGCATGGGCAGCGAAGGGCAGGGCCTGCGTTTCAGTCTGGTCGGTGACTCAAGCCAGACCTTGCGCGAGCTGGCCGACGACATCGTGCCGATCCTGGCGCGCAATCCCAAGCTGCGCGATGTGCGCGTGGACGTAGGCGATGCCAATGCCGAACTGGCCGTGCGGGTCAACCGCGAACGTGCAGCATCGTATGGCTTCAGTGCCCAGCAGGTGGCGCAGTTCGTGGGCATGGCGCTGCGTGGCTCATCGCTGCGTGACTTCCACCGTGATGACGTCGAGATTCCGGTCAATGTGCGTTTCTCGGGCTCGGAGAACTACAGCATCGAGGACTTGTCGTCGTTCATGGTGCGCAGCTCCAGCGGCAAGGAGATCCCGCTGCTGGCGATGGTGGACGTCAACGTCAATCCGGCGGCCAACTCCATCCAGCGCTTGAACCGGCAGACCATGCTGCGTATCGAGGCCGGCCTGGCCAAGGATGTGCCGATGGACCAGGCACGCAAGTCGGTCGAGGAGACCCTGGACCGCGTGCAGTTCCCGCCTGGCTACGGTTATACGTTCAACGGGGCGGGCTTCAACATCAACTTCGACGGCATGGACCAGATGGTGAGCGCGATCTTCATCGCCCTGATCCTGATGGTGGTGATCATGGCGGCGGTGTTCGAGTCGCTGTTGTTCCCTGCGGCGATCATGTCCTGCGTGCTGTTCTCGATCTATGGCGTGTATTGGCTGTTCTGGCTGACCGGCACCGAGATGAACATCATGGCGGTGATCGGCATCCTGGTGCTGATGGGCGTGGTGGTGAACAACGGCATCGTGATGATCGAGCACATCAACAATCTGAGGCGACGTGGCGTATCGCGTACCGAGGCGTTGATTGAAGGCAGCCGTGAGCGTCTGCGACCAATCATGATGACGATGGGCACGGCGATCCTGGCGATGGTGCCGATTGCCCTGAACACGACCACGGCCGATGGCATGCCGCCGTACTACCCGATGGCACGCGCGATTGCCGGTGGTCTGGCGTTCTCTACGGTGGTCAGCCTGCTGTTCCTGCCGACCATCTATGCGTTGTTGGATGATCTGCGTACCGGCACGGCGCGGTTGGTGCGGCGTGCGCGCGGCTTGCCTGCGTTGGAGCGGGGCGCCGTTGCAGAGGGCTGATTGGCTGGTGCTTTGACGACTAGCGGCGAAGGCAATAGCGACAGCTTAAGCAAGAGCGGCCCTCACCCCTCCCCCTCTCCCGCACGCGGGAGAGGGGACAGCCGGAGCAAGAGCCGGAGCCGGAGCCGGAGCCAGAGCCGGAGCAAGAGCCAGAGCCAGAGCCAGAGCAAGAGCCAGAGCCAGAGCCAGAGCTAGAGCAAGAGTCAGAGCCAGAGCAAGAGCCGAAACTGGAGCTTGAGATGCGCTTTTGGTTGCCGTAAGCCAAGGCGGCTGCAGCAGAAGAAGATGTATGAGATCCAATCCCCTCTCCCGTTTACGGGAGAGGGGTCGGGGTGAGGGCGCTTCTACGTTTTTAGCGCTCTACAGCTTCAATGCTTCAAAGCCCCAAAGGCTTCACCCAGCCAGTTTGCCGTAAACACTGAAGCCGGTAAGCCATAGCCCGAGCATGCTGCCCAGGTTGGTCAGCATGAAGGTCAGCACGACGCGGGTAACGCGATTCCGGTACCAGCCCTTCACGTTCTGCGCGTCATCACGCAGCTGCAGGAAGTCCTGATACGTAGGCTTGCGCAGGCGCGTCTCCACCAGCGCCGCAAACGCACCGGTAGGAATGCTCAGGCGGAAGGGCTTGAATGGCGCAACCACGATCGCGGTCAGAATGCTCAACGGATGGCTGGCAGCAAGCAACGCACCCAGGCCAGCCAGGCCGCCGGTAAACATCGCCCAGGTCAGCAACATGTCGGCACCCATGCCCATGCCGCCCTTCCAGAAGCCAAACCCAATGCCGCCCAGCACGATGGCCAGAATGCCCAGGGTGATCCACGGGATGTTGCGCTTCTTCGGTACCAACTCCAACTGCTCGCGCAGCGGTCCGGGTGCTTCGGTATCGGTTTCCAGATAGCGGGCCAACCCTGCAAGGTGACCCGCGCCAACCACCGCCAGTACATTGCGCTGCTCGCTGTTGTGTTCCTCGCGCAGACGCGTAGCCATATAACGGTCGCGCTCACCGATGATGGCTTGATACAGCGCCGGGCTTTCGTTGGCGAATTCGCCGAAGCTCGATTCCAGCATGTCGCCCTGCTTGAGCTTCTCGATCTCGTCTTCGCCCACATCCTCGGATGAGAACAGGCCGGCGCCCAGACCCATCACCAGCTTGATCTTGCCGAAGAAGCCCAGGCTCTGCGATGCGCGGCGGAAAGTCAGGCCGACATCGCGGTCGATCAGGTGGACTGGCAGATCATTGGCCTTGGCCAGTTCCACCGCACGCTTGAGTTCGGCGCCAGGTTCGATGCCGAGCTGCTCGGCCAGACGACGCTGGTAAGCGGCCAGGGCGAGGTTGGCGGCAAACAGCGCCACGCGCCCCTTGCGGATCACCTCGACCAGATCGAGCTGTGCCAAGGCATTCGGATTGGTCAGTGCCTGCAGGCGCTGTGGGTCCAGTTCAACCGCAACCGCGTCGTACTGACCGCTGGCGATCGCCTGTTCAACCGCTTGCACGCTGGCGAGGGAAACGTGGGCCGTACCCAGCAAGGTGTAGCGCACGCCGTCGCGTTCAACCACGCGCACAGGCTGGCCGGCCAGCAGTTCGCCGCCGGTTTCAATAGAGGAGTCAGTCATTGCTTCATTCATTGGTGGGGGCGCTGTCGGCGCCGTCGCCGAGTGCGCGTTGCATCTGCACGGTGTCCAGCCAGCGCCCGTGCTTGCGGCCAAGGCCACGAAACACGCCAATCAGCTCGAAGCCGAAACGCTCGTGCAGCTTGATCGATGCGGTATTGGTCGGCTCGCCGATCACCGCGATCATCTGCCGGTAACCGCGCGCGGTGCATTCGTCGATCAGGGCCTGCATCAAGGCCTTGCCAACGCCTTGGCCGTGGAAGCGTGCATCGACGTAGACCGAGTTCTCCACGGTCCACTGATAGGCGATACGGGCGCGGTAGCTGTTGGCATAGGCGTAGCCGGCTACCTCGCCATCAATGGTGGCGACGAGGTAAGGATAGCCGCGCGTGGTGATGTCCTGCATGCGCTGCGCCATTTCTGCTTCGCTGGGCACCTCGTATTCGTAGGTGTTGACCAGTTCGCGGACTTCCACCGCGTAGATCGCGCTGATGGCGGGGATGTCGGCGGGGGTTGCGGGGCGCAGCTGCAGGCTCATCTCGGGTCCGGTCAGTCGATGTAGCGCTTGAGCAGGTCGCCGTAGGCATCGATGCGGCGATCACGCAGGAACGGCCAGATGCGGCGCACGTGTTCGCTGCGTTGCAGGTCGATCTCGCAGACCAGAAGGGTCGCATCAGTGCCGGCTTCGGCGATGAACTCGCCCTGCGGACCCAGCACGTGGCTGTTGCCCCAGAAGTTGATGCCCGAAGCGCCCAGCGGCGAGGCTTCGTGACCCACGCGGTTGCAGCTCAGCACCGGCACGCCGTTGGCCACGGCGTGGCCACGGTGGCTCAGTACCCAGGCATCGCGCTGGCGGTTTTTCTCGTCCTGCACGTCGTCCGGGTCCCAGCCGATGGCGGTGGGGTAGAGCAGCAGCTCGGCGCCGGCCAGCGCCATCAGGCGCGCCGCTTCCGGGTACCACTGGTCCCAGCAGACCAGCACGCCGAGGCGGCCGACCGAGGTGTCGATGGGGGTGAAGCCGAGGTCGCCCGGGGTGAAGTAGAACTTCTCGTAGAAGCCCGGGTCATCGGGGATGTGCATCTTGCGGTATTTGCCGAGCAGGGTGCCGTCTTTTTCAAAGACCACGGCGGTGTTGTGGTACAGGCCGGCGGCACGGCGCTCGAACAGCGAGCCGACGATGACCACACCGTGCTTTTTGGCCAGCGCGCCAAGGTGTTCCGTGCTGGGCCCGGGGATAGGCTCGGCCAGGTCGAATTCGTCCACCGACTCGTGCTGGCAGAAGTACGGGCCGTTATGCAGTTCCTGCAGCAGCACCAGTTTCGCGCCCTGCGCGGCAGCCTCGGCCACGCGTGCATCAATCACGGCCAGGTTGGCGGCGGCGTCACCGTGGTTGCGCTCCTGGACAAGGGCGACGGTAAGGGGGCTGCGCGAGTTCATGCTGCGATCCTGCGGTGGAAAACGCGCATGTTAACGCGGATGCGCGTCGGCTATGTGGTCAGGGCTGAACGGAAGGGGCTGTGGCGCCCATGCGGTTGCTTGCGCTTCCCAGGTAGCGCCGAGCCATGCTCGGCTCCACGGCTTGAGCCCCTCTCCCGTGTGCGGGAGAGGGTTGGGTTGAGGGTGGCTTTTTGCTGGTAAAGCCCCTGCCGAGCATGGCTCGGCACTACGCTCTGAGCCCCTCTCCCGCTTTGCGGGGTGAGAAGGGCTGCTTGCGAACCAAAGGTTCGCAGCCATTCGAACGACCTTGCGCCAGCGCAAGGGCCGGGGCGCGGAGCGGGGGTTGGGGTGAGGGCGCTTTTCGCTCGTGAAACCCCTGCCGAGCATGGCTCGGCATTACGGCTTTAGCCCCTCTCCCGTTGGCGGGAGAGGGGTTGGGTTGAGGGTGGCTTTTCGCTCGTGAAGCCTCTGCCGAGCATGACTCGCCATTACGGCTTTAGCCCCTCTCCCGCTGGCGGGAGAGGGGTTGGGGTGAGGGTGGCTTTTCGCTCGTGAAGCCCCTGCCGAGCATGGCTCGGCACTACAGGTGCCGCGCTTAGTGCTTCAGTAGGCCGGCCGGCAGCTGCATGGTGATGCAGTGCAGGCTGCCGTTCTGCCAGATCAGCGAGCGGCAGGGCACCTGCACGATCTCGCGGTCCGGGAAGGCCTGTGCCAGCACGTCACGCGCAGCATCATCGGCGGCATCGCCATAGGCCGGCATCAGCACCGCGCCGTTGATGATCAGGAAGTTTGCATACGAGGCAGCCAGGCGGCGGCCTTCGTCGAGAACCGGCTCGGCCCAAGGCAGCGGGAACAGGCGGTACGGCTTGCCCTCGGCGGTGCGCAGTGCGGCCAGTTCAGCGCCCATCGCCTGCAGCTCGACGAAATGCGAGTCCTGCGGGTCATCGCAGTTCTGGTAGACGATGCTGTCGACCGAGGCGAAGCGGGCGAGGGTGTCGATATGGGCGTCGGTATCGTCACCTTCCAGGTAGCCGTGGTCCAGCCACAACACGCGATCCTGCTGCATCCAGCTGGCCATGTCGGCACTGAGCGAAGCTCGGTCGCGCTCCGGATGGCGTTCGTGCAGGCACTTCCAGGTGGTCAGCAAGGTGCCGGCACCGTCGGTGTCGATGGCGCCGCCTTCCAATGCGAATGGAATGCTGCGCACCTGGGCGTTGTCGAAGACCCGGGCCTGGTCGAGCACGCCGACCAGTTGGTCGTCGAGGCTGGCCTCGAATTTGCCACCCCAGCCGGTGAAACGGAAATCCAGCAACTGGAAGCTGCCGTCGGCGCGTTTAAGGGTGATTGGGCCGGAATCGCGCAACCAGGTGTCGTCATAGGGCGCAGTGACAAACTGCACGCGCTCCATCTCCACGCGGTTCGAGCGCAGTCGCATCTCCGCATAGGTCTCGACATCGTCGTCGGCCACGCAGATCAGTACCGGCTGGAAGCGGGTGATGGCGCTGACCAGCGCGATATAGGTTTCCTCGACCTCGGCCAGGCGCTCGGCCCAGTCGGTGTCGGCGTTCGGCCAGGCGATCAGGACGCCGGACTGGGTTTCCCATTCGGCTGGAAAGCGGAGCGTTTCGTTCATTCTTCTCGGAGTGCGATTGGCCCGGACGGGCGTTGAGGCAGCGGGTACAGGCCTGCTGCCTGGAAGGGCTTCAGCGGATCGGTGGCTTCGGGCCGACTTCGTCGGGGCTGGCCTGGCGAGCGACCACATCGATCACGCGCTGCTTTTCAAAGTACACGGTGAAGGCGGGGTAGACCCAGCGATTGATGGTCGGCCACTGGCGCTTCTGGCCGCCGCGTGGATCCATGCGTTCGCTCGGTGCACCGAAACGGGCTTCCACCTGTGCCATGGTCTGGCCGCGGGCCGGGATGGCTTCGGCCGGTTTTTCCTGTGCGCGCTCGATCAACAGCGTATCGGCCATTGCCGCCGGCGCTGCGGCCAGTGCAATGACCAGGCCCAGAATCTTCAGTGTTTGCTTCATTGGTCACATCTCCCCAGAGGACAGGCTGTGATTACAGCAAAAAAGACGGCAAAAGTACCGGTTGACCGCGGTTTTTATGCGCGCGCTCACCCTGTGCGGGCGTGGTGTGGGCGCAGCCAAGCAAAAAGCCGCCCAAGGGCGGCTTTTTGGCGTTGCCTGATGCTTGCGGATCAGGCCCTGGCTTGCGCCAGTTGGCTCAGCGCTGGCGAGCCTTGAAGCGCGGGTTCGACTTGCAGATCACGAAGATCTTGCCGCGACGGCGCACAACCTTGCAATCACGGTGACGGGCCTTCGCCGACTTCAGGGAGGACAGAACTTTCATGGCATACCTCGGCGGATAACTGTAGGAATATCAGGAGCGCGGCCGCGGATATGCAGGATAACGCTCGTTCAAGCCCGCCATTCTACCGGGTATTTCCATGCCGGTTCAAGTGCTTGCGTGCAAATACGTGCAGCGATGGCGGTGCAGGGCGCTAGAA
The DNA here is from genome assembly GCF_056856655.1 of Stenotrophomonas sp. STEN033. NCBI lineage: Bacteria > Pseudomonadati > Pseudomonadota > Gammaproteobacteria > Lysobacterales > Lysobacteraceae > Stenotrophomonas > Stenotrophomonas sp. STEN033. The sequence goes on along the minus strand of NZ_JBXFWM010000018.1, from coordinate 24,475 downwards.
TAGCCTGATTCTCGCTCCAAACAGGCATCCAGATGAGTCAATTGCCCCCCGTTCTTACCATTGATGGCCCGTCCGGGGCTGGCAAGGGTACCGTCAGTCGCATCGTCGCCCGTCAGTTGGGTTGGCATTACCTGGACTCGGGTGCGCTGTATCGGGCGGTCGGCGTGGCTGCCAGTTGGGCGGACATCGATACCTCTGACGCGTCGGCGCTGGTGCGTTGCACCTTTGATACCAGGGTGCAGTTCGTGGAGCAGGGGGAAAGCCTGCGGGTGCTGGTCAATGGCACCGATGCCACCGACGAGTTGCGCCTGGAGACCACCGGGGCATTGGCCTCGGCCATTGCGGCCATTCCGGAGGTGCGGGCCGCCCTGAAGGAGCGTCAGCGCGCATTCAGGATTTTGCCGGGGTTGGTGGCCGATGGTCGCGACATGGGTACCGTCATCTTCCCTGACGCCCCATTCAAGGTTTTTCTGACTGCGAGCGCCGAGGAGCGCGCCCAGAGGCGGCATAAACAGTTGAAAGAAAAAGGGGTTTCGGTTAACTTTGAAGACCTCCTGCGTGAGATCATGGCCCGCGACGCCCGTGATGCACAGCGCGCAGTGGCGCCCCTGAGGCCGGCCGAAGACGCCATCCTCATCGACACCAGCGGTATTGGCATCGACGACGTCGTTGCCAAGGTGCTGGATCTGGTTTCCAAGGAAGCCTGATCCTGGCTGCGTTGAGTGCGATCAGTTGACCGATCGCAGTCGCACCAAAGATGTTGCAACAACCCGCTGCGCAATGGTGCGTGGTGGGCTTTTTCATTCACATGCGGCTGCTTTCATGGGGTCGTCCAACAGGCTGGACGGTACGGGTTTTCGCAACAGATCCGCTGTCCATATGTTCAACTGAGTAAATCTAATGACCGAATCATTTGCAGAACTGTTTGAAGCCAGTCAGGCCAACCTGGCCAAGCTGAAGCCCGGTGCCATCGTTATCGGTACCGTCGTTGATGTCCGCGGCGACGTGGTGATCATCAATGCCGGCCTGAAGTCCGAAGGCATCGTGCCGATCGAACAGTTCCGTAACGACGCTGGTGAGATCGACGTGGGCGTGGGCGACCAGGTGAAGGTTGCCCTCGACTCGATCGAGAACGGCTTCGGCGAAACCGTCCTGTCGCGCGAGAAGGCAAAGCGCGCCATGGTGTGGGACGAGCTGGAAGAAGCGTTGGAAAAGAACGAAACCATCACCGGCCGCATCAGCGGCAAGGTCAAGGGTGGTTTCACCGTGGACATCAAGGATGTCCGCGCATTCCTGCCCGGTTCGCTGGTCGATGTGCGCCCGGTGCGCGACCCGGCCTACCTGGAAGGCAAGGAGCTGGAATTCAAGCTCATCAAGCTGGACCGCAAGCGTAACAACGTGGTCGTGTCGCGTCGTGCAGTTGTCGAGAGCGAGCACTCGGAAGAGCGCGAGCAGCTGATGGACAAGCTGCAGGAAGGCGCCATCCTGAAGGGTGTCGTCAAGAACCTGACCGACTACGGCGCATTCGTGGACCTGGGCGGTATCGACGGCCTGCTGCACATCACCGACATGGCATGGAAGCGCGTGCGCCATCCGTCCGAAGTCGTGAACGTCGGCGACGAGCTGGACGTGCGCGTGCTGAAGTTCGACCGCGAGCGCAACCGCGTTTCGCTGGGCCTGAAGCAGCTGGGCGAGGATCCGTGGGACAACATCGCACGTCGTTACCCGGCCAACAGCCGCGTGTTCGGCAAGGTCTCCAACGTGACCGATTACGGCGCGTTCGTTGAGATCGAGCCGGGCGTCGAAGGCCTGGTGCACGTGTCCGAGATGGATTGGACCAACAAGAACGTCAACCCGTCCAAGGTTGTCCAGGTTGGTGATGAAGTCGAAGTGATGGTGCTGGACGTTGATGAAGAGCGTCGTCGTATCTCGCTGGGCATGAAGCAGGTTGCTGCCAACCCGTGGGAAACCTTCGCCGCCATCTTCAAGAAGGGCGACAAGGTTTCCGGCCAGATCAAGTCGATCACCGATTTCGGTATCTTCATCGGTCTGGACGGCGGCATCGACGGTCTGGTTCACCTGTCGGACATCAGCTGGAACACCACCGGCGAAGACGTGGTTCGCAACTTCAAGAAGGGCGACACCCTGGACGCAGTGGTCCTGGCCGTCGATCCGGAGCGCGAGCGCATCTCGCTGGGCGTCAAGCAGCTTGAGCAGGATCCGTTCGGCCAGTACATGGCTGCCAACCCGAAGGGTTCGAAGGTTGAAGGCGTCGTGAAGGAAGTTGATGCCAAGGGCGCAACCATCGAGCTGGCTGACGGCATCGAAGGCTACGTTTCGGCACGTGACGTTGCCAACGAGCGCGTCGACGACGCTACTCAGTTCCTGAAGGTCGGCGACAAGGTCGAAGCCAAGTTCGTGGGCATGGACCGCAAGGGCCGTACCCTGCAGCTGTCGATCAAGGCCAAGGACGATGCCGAAATGCGCGAAGTGCTGGAGGAATACCAGTCCGCTTCCGGCGGCACCACCCAGCTGGGCGCGCTGCTGCGCGCACAGTTGAACGGCAACAAGTCCGAGTAATCGGCCTGCTGTAAGTAGTTGTGACCTGGCGGCCCGGACAGCAGTCCGGGTCGTTTCAGGGTAAGACCCTGCCATTGACGAGTACGCAATGACCAAATCCGAACTGATCGAAATCCTCGCGCGCCATCAGGCGCACCTGAAGGCTGATGATGTCGATCTGGCGGTGAAGTCGTTGCTGGAAATGATGGGCGGGGCGCTGTCTTCCGGTGACCGCATCGAGATCCGCGGTTTCGGCAGTTTTTCCCTGCATTACCGTCCGCCGCGCCTGGGTCGCAACCCGAAGACGGGTGAGTCGGTTGCGTTGCCGGGCAAGCATGTGCCGCATTTCAAGCCGGGCAAGGAGCTGCGCGAGCGCGTCAGCTCGGTGGTGCCGCTGGAAAGCGATCCTGCCTGAGCGCTCCTGCCGGACCCGCTCGCAGTAGATTGAGTGCTGCCATTTGATCCGCTGAACGGTAAGCTACGGGCTCTTGTTACAGGAGTGAGCCGGCGCATGAAGATCGTTCGATTAGTGATCCTGCTGGCGGTATTGATAGGCGGCCTGGTGATCGGCTCGCTCAACTCGCAGCCCATCGAAATCAGCCTTGCGTTCTGGGTGCTCAAGACCACTTCCGGCATCGCGATCATCGCCTCGCTGTTGCTGGGGGCGTTGGTGGGTGGCGGTATGGTCATGGCTGGCCTGGTGGTGCCGATGTACGCCAAGCTGCGCCGCGCCAACAAGGCGGCCGCTGCAACGGCGGTGGAACCGGCAGCGACTGCAGTGCAGACGCCTTCTCCCTTTGACGGACGCTGAGCAACGATGGCTTTCATCAGTGAATGGTTCTGGTTCTTCCTGTGCCTGCCGTTGGCCGCGCTGGCCGGCTGGGTGATAGGTCGGCGGGGAGGGCAGCGCCACAGTGAAAACCAGGTCAGCCGTCTTTCCAGTACGTATTTCCGTGGCTTGAACTATCTGCTCAACGAGCAGCCGGACAAGGCCATCGAGCTGTTCCTGCATATCGCCGAGCTGGACAAGGAAACCTTTGAAACGCAGGTCGCGCTGGGGCATCTGTTCCGTCGCCGGGGCGAAGTCGATCGCGCGATCCGTCTGCACCAAGGGTTGGTCAACCGCAATGACCTGAGCGACGCGCAGCGCGTCCAGGCACTGCTTGCGCTGGGTGAGGACTATATGAAGTCCGGCCTGCTGGACCGGGCCGAGACGGTGTTCACCGAGTTGGCGCAGTTGGACCAGCGTGCGCCGCAGGCCTTGAAGCACCTCATCGGCATCTACCAGGCTGAACGCGACTGGGAAAAGGCGATCGAGAACGCCACCCGCTACGAGGCGGTGACCGACGAGCCAATGGGCAAGCTGATTGGTCAGTTCGAGTGCGAACTGGCTGAGCGTTACCGCGCTGCAGGTCGTCTGGACGACGCGCGGGCCGCCATCAATCGGGCCAACGCGGCCGATGCCATGAGCGTGCGCGCCGGCATCATTGAAGGTCGGCTGGAGAGTGATTTCGGCAACGACGAGGCGGCGGTGCGGGCATTCGAGCGCGCCGCACGCAACGACCCGGATTACCTGCCGGAAATCCTGCCGCAACTGCTGCAGAACTACCGCAATGTCGGCGACATCGCCGGTGCCCGTGCGTTCCTGGCCGAGATGACCGAGCATTATCGCGGCATCGCGCCGGTGTTGGCGCTCACCCGTTTGATGGAGGAACAGGAAGGCACCGCGCCGGCGCGGGCCTATCTGGGGCGCCAGCTCAAGGATCGCCCGTCGGTGCGTGGCGAGTCGGCCTTGATCGACCTGACCTTGGCCGAGGGTGCGGATCCGGTAGCGACCTTGCAGGATCTGAAGCACATCACCGACCAGTTGCTGGTCCGTAATCCGGCCTATCGCTGCACCCGTTGCGGCTTTGGTGCGCGTACCCATCATTGGCAGTGCCCGAGCTGCAAGGAATGGGGCACGGTCAAGCCGCTATTGAACTACGCGGTGCTCTGAGTGCCACAGTCGCAGTATTGGTTGTTGCTGCTGGTGTTGACCACCGCAGCCGTGGTGACGTGGCTTGCAATCCGATATGCGCGGTGGCGGCAGCTCATCGACCAGCCGGGGGAGCGTCGTAGCCATGCGGTATCAACGCCACGTGGCGGCGGCATCGGCATCGTTGTATCGCAGCTGCTTGCCTGTGGGCTGGGCGCGATGTGGATGCCTGCGCATGCGGTGACGTTGCTGGTGTTCGCAGCGGGTCTGCTGCTGGTTGCGGGGATTGGCTGGTGGGATGACCACCGCTCATTGCCGGCGCTGCCGCGCCTGTGCGTGCACCTGTTGGCCGCCTTGTTGCTGGGCGCAATGGTCTGGGTTGGCACGGGCAGCGTTGTGAAGGCGGTGTTCTGCTTCGTACTGGCAGTGTCCTTGATCAACATCTGGAACTTCATGGATGGCATCAATGGGCTGGCCGCGACACAGGCAATTCTTGTCGGTCTTGGTGCGGCCTGGCTGCTGCCTTGGCCGTTCGCCATGGCCGGAGGGGCTCTTGCGGCCGGCTGTGCGGGGTTCTTGCCTTTCAACTTCCCCAGGGCCCGTGTTTTCATGGGGGACGTGGGCAGCGGCGCGCTGGGCTATCTGGTGGCCGGCGTGTTGGCGCTGGGCTTGAGTGTTACCGAGACTGCGCCGGTACTGTGGCTGATGTTGCCGGCGGTGTTCTTGGCTGACGCAGGCTTCACCTTGCTTTCACGCATGCTCAGGGGGGAGCGCTGGATGCAGCCGCATACCCAGCATCTCTACCAACGTTTCGTGAAGCGTGAATGCAGTCACACGGCTGTTACGCTGGGTTATGCGCTCTTCAGCCTTGTGGGGCTTACACTTGCGGCGCAATTTTCAAGACTTCCCCTAGGTTGGGGGTGGGCAGGGGGCATTACCTGGCTGGCTGCTACGGCAGCGGCGTGGATGTTCCTGCGTGCCACGGCACTTAAATAAGGACAAAGTTTTCTATGGCATCTTGGCACGAGCGCTTTGCAGGTGGCGGCCCGCGTTATGCGGTAATGCTGCACGACCTGGTCATGGTGTGGCTGTGTTGGCAGCTGCTGCTGATGGCCCGCTTCGCGCTGTTGGATGGTGGGCCGGTGCATGCGTGGTTCACGCTGGACGCAGTGATCGTGATCGGCATCCAGGCCGTTGCGTTCTGGAAGGTCGGGCTTTACCGCGGCCTATGGCGATTCGCCTCGGTCGCTGATCTGATCAACATCTTCAAGGCCTCGTTCATCGGCCTGTTGGCGATAGTTGTGGTGTTTTCCTATCGCCGTCTCGAGGGAATTCCCATTTCGGTATTGGTGGTTTACCCATTTGCGCTGTCCGCGCTTCTGGGAGGACCACGTCTGCTGTATCGCGCCTGGAAGGACTACCAGGCCATGCATTCGGATGCCAGCGCGCGCCGTGTGCTGGTGCTCGGTGCCGGCCAGGCCGCTGAGTCGTTGATCAAGGACCTGCGCCGCTCCGGCGACTATGAGCCGGTCGGTCTGCTGGATGATTCGCCGCACCTGCAAGGTGCCTGGGTGCACGGTGCCGCGATCCTGGGAACCCTGGATGAGGTTGCCCAGGTGGCGAAGGAGACCAGCGCCAAGCTGCTGGTGATCGCCATACCCACCCTTGATGCTGCCGGCATGCAAAGGGTGGTGGGTTTGTGCGAGAGCACCGGCCTGCCGTTCCGTACGGTACCCCGCCTGACCGATATCCTTGAGGGTAGTTCGCTACCCGGGCAATTGAAGGAAGTCGCGATCGAAGATCTGCTGGGGCGCAAGCCGATCCTGCCGGATTGGGAATTGCTGCGCAGCTGGTTGCGTGGGCGCACGGTGCTGGTGACCGGTGGCGGTGGTTCGATCGGCTCGGAGTTGTGCCGCCAGTGCGCACGGCACGGTATCACGCGCATCGTGGTGCTGGAGATGAGCGAACTGTTGATGCTCAACATCCAGGCTGAACTGCGCAGGAGCTTCCCGGACCTGGAAGTCCATGGTGTACTCGGTGACTGTGGCGACCCGGCGGTGATCCGCCATGCATTGCGCAGCTACAACCCGGATACCGTGTTCCATGCCGCCGCGTACAAGCAGGTGCCGTTGCTGGAAGCGCAGCTGCGTGAGGCGGTCCGCAACAACACCTTGTCGACCGAGTGCGTCGCCACGGCCTGCATCGAGTCGGGCGTGGAGAACTTCGTCTTCATTTCCACCGACAAGGCTGTTGATCCGGCCAATGCCCTGGGCGCGACCAAGCGTTACGCCGAGATGATCTGCCAAAGCCTGAACCGACGCGCGCCGCACACCCGCTTCGTCACCGTCCGCTTTGGCAACGTGCTGGGTTCGGTGGGCAGCGTGGTGCCGATGTTCCGTGAGCAGATCCGCAAGGGTGGGCCCATCACGGTGACCCATCCGGACGTGAGCCGGTATTTCATGACGATTCCGGAGGCCTGCCTGCTGATCCTCCAGGCAGCGGCTTCCTCGTCGCGTGGCGCAATCTACATGCTGGACATGGGTGAGCCGGTGTTCATCCGCCATCTTGCAGAGCAGATGATCCGTTTGGCCGGCAAGCAGCCGGGGATTGATATCCCGATCATCTACACCGGTTTGCGGCCGGGCGAGAAGCTGCACGAGAGCTTGTTCTACGCCGACGAAAACTGCCAACCGACTGCGCACCCGAAGGTGATGGCGGCAGGCGTGCGTGAATTTTCACCTGAGCTGGTGTTGAATAACGTGGCCGCACTGAGGAAGGCGGTAGCTGCCTACGATATCGAAGCGATGCGACATATCCTCGGCACTACCATCCCCGAGTTCATGCCGGCCGACGATGTCGCGGCGCAGACTGGCACTGCCAATATTGTTCCGTTTCCTACCTCCAAAGAAGCTGGAAGAAGCCACTGATGCACGGCCGAATAAAAAAAGCGGTATTCCCCGTCGCAGGACTTGGAACGCGATTCCTGCCTGCCACCAAGACCGTGCCGAAGGAGATGCTGCCGATCATTGATCGGCCGTTGATCCAGTATGCGGTCGATGAGGCCATCGAGGCTGGCTGTGACACCCTGATCTTCATCACCAACCGCTACAAGCACGCGGTGGCCGACTACTTCGACAAGGCCTACGAGCTGGAGCAGAAGCTCGAGCGCGCCGGCAAGCAGGAGCAGCTGGAGCTGATCCGGCATGTGCTGCCCAAGGGCGTGCGCGCGGTGTTCGTGACCCAGACCGAAGCGCTGGGGCTGGGCCATGCGGTGCTGTGTGCCAAGGCGATCGTCGGCAACGAGCCCTTCGCGGTGCTGCTGCCGGATGACCTGATCTGGAACCGCGGCGACGGCGCGCTCAAGCAGATGGCTGACTTGAACGCTACCACTGGCGCCAGTGTCATTGCGGTGGAAGACGTGCCGCACGACAAGACCGGCAGCTATGGCATCGTAGCGACCGACAAGTTCGATGGCCGCAAGGGACATATCAGCCAGATCGTCGAGAAGCCGAAGCCGGAAGATGCGCCGAGCGACTTGGCGGTCGTTGGTCGCTATGTGCTCAGCCCGAAGATCTTCGAGTTGCTGGAGGCTACCGGTACTGGTGCGGGTGGCGAAATCCAGCTGACCGATGCGATTGCGCAGTTGCTCAAGATCGAGCAGGTGGACGCGTACCGTTTCGAGGGCACGCGCTTTGACTGCGGCACCCATCTGGGGTTGATCGAAGCGACCGTGCGCTTTGCGCTGGAAAACGAGAAGCTGGCCGGGCCGGCACGGGCGGCGATGCAGAAGATGCTGGCGGAATAAGCGCTGCGAGCATTCTGGAAGCGGCTGTCGTCTGTCAGTTGTGTTGATTGGAAAAGCAGCCGGAAGGCTGCTTTTCTGTTTCTGGCCCCGGGCTGTTGCCAGCAGGGCGGTGCGGCAAGCTACCCCTCTCCCCAACCCCTCTCCCGCAAGGGGAGAGGGGCTACAGCTGCAGTTGCCGGGAATGCTGGCGCTCGCAGCGATTCAAGCCCCTCTCCCCTTGCGGGAGAGGGGTTGGGGAGAGGAGGTGCTCTTCGCGATGAGCCCAAAAAAGAAGGCGGCCTTCAGGCCGCCTTCTTCAATCAACAACGCAGCTGATCGCTTACAGCGATTCGAAAATACCCGCAGCGCCCATGCCGGTGCCGATGCACATGGTCACCATGCCGAACTTCTGCTGGCGACGGCGCAGGCCGTGCAACAGGGTAGCCGTACGGATCGCGCCGGTAGCACCCAGCGGGTGGCCCAGGGCGATGGCGCCGCCCAGCGGGTTGACCTTGGACGGATCCAGGCCGCAATCGCGGATCACCGCCAGCGACTGCGCGGCGAAGGCTTCGTTGAGCTCGATCCAGTCCAGCTGGTCCTGGCTCAGGCCGGCCTGCTTCAGTGCCTTCGGAATTGCTGCGATCGGGCCAATGCCCATCACTTCCGGGCGCACGCCGGCGACCGAGAAGCTGACAAAGCGGGCCAGCGGGGTCAGGCCGTAGTCCTTGATCGCCTGCTCCGAGGCCAGCAGCACTGCACCGGCACCGTCGCTCATCTGCGAGGAGTTGCCTGCCGTGACGGAGCCGCCGAACTGGCCATTGCGGAACACCGGGCGCAGCTTGGCCAAGCCTTCAGCCGACGAATCCAGGCGCGGGCCTTCGTCGGTGTCGGCGATCTTGTTGCGGGTGATGATGCGCTTGCCATCGGCCAGGTCAGGCAGGTGCGAGACAATGTCGTAAGGGCTGATTTCGTCCTTGAACTCGCCGTTCTGGATCGCGGCGATGGCCTTCTGGTGCGAGGCCAGGGCGAAGGCGTCCTGCTCCTCGCGCGAGACCTTCCATTCCTCGGCGACCTTCTCGGCAGTGATGCCCATGCCGTAGGCAATGGCGACGTGGTCGTTGTCGAACACGCTCGGTGCCATCGCGATCTTGTTGCCCATCATCGGCACCATCGACATCGACTCGGTGCCGCCGGCCAGCATCAGGTCGCTGTTGCCCAGACGGATCTGGTCAGCAGCCATCGCCACGGCCTGCAGGCCGGACGAGCAGAAGCGGTTCACCGTCTGCGCGGCGATGGTGTTCGGCAGGCCGGCCAGCAGCACGCCGATGCGCGCCACGTTCATGCCTTGCTCGGCTTCGGGCATGGCGCAGCCGATGATGGCGTCATCGATGCGGTTGACGTCCACGCCCGGGGCCTGTGCGACCACGGAACGGAGCACGTGGGCGAGCATGTCGTCCGGACGGGTGTTGCGGAACATGCCCTTGGGCGCCTTGCCAACCGGGGTGCGGGTGGCGGCGACGATATAGGCGTCCTGGATTTGCTTGGTCATTGCAGTGATCTCTTCAATAGGTGTGAGCGTGAGGGCGGGCGAGGGCAGCGCTTGCAGCGCCGCCCCGAAGCACGCTCACTCAGTTCCGCAGCGGCTTGCCGGTGGTCAGCATGTGCGCGATGCGGGCCTGGGTCTTTTCCTGCTGGGCCAGTTCGACGAAGTGCTTGCGCTCCAGGGTCAGCAGCCACTCTTCGTCGACCACGCTGTTGCGGTCGACCTTGCCGCCGCACAACACGGTGGCGATGCGCTCGGCGATTTCGTAGTCGTAGGGGCTGATGAAGCGGCCTTCCAGCATGTTGACCAGCATCATCTTGAAGGTGGCAATGCCAACGTCGCCGGCCACGCGGATGCGGCGTGCCGGCATCGGCGGACGGTATCCGCCTTCGGCCAGCGCGGTGACTTCGGCCTTGGCGATGTGCAGCAGCTCGAAGCTGTTGAACACGACCTTGTCGGTGCCGCGCATCAGGCCCAGTTCCTTGGCGTTGACCGCCGAGTTGGAGACCTTGGCCATGGCCACGGTTTCGAAGGTCTTCTTCAGCTCGGCGAACACGTCGCCGTCCGGGCCGGCCGCCTGCGAGGCACGCACGGCGATTTCCTTCAGGCCGCCACCGGCCGGCAGCAGGCCGACACCGGCTTCCACCAGACCGATATAGCTCTCCAGCGCCGCTACCGACTTGGCCGCATGCATCTGGAATTCGCAGCCGCCGCCCAGCGCCAAGCCGCGCACCGCGGTGACAACCGGCACGGTGGCGTACTTGATGCGCTGGCTGGTGCGCTGGAAGTTGGCCACCATCGCCTCGAACTCGGCGAACTTGCCGGCCTTCAGCGCGCCCAATGCGCCGGACAGATCGGCGCCGGCAGAGAAGGGCTCCTTGTTCTGCCAGATCACCACGCCCTTGAACTGCTTCTCGGCCAGGCCGATCGCGTGCTGGATGCCGTCCAGCACCTGGTCGGAGACAGTGTTCATCTTGGTCTTGAAGCTGATGACGCCGATACCGTCACCGTCGGTCCACAGGCGGATGCCGTCGTTCTCGAACACGGTCTCGCCCTGCGCGAACTTCTCGCCCAGCAGTGCATCCGGGAAGCGCTGGCGCTGGTACACCGGCAGCGAGGAGCGCGGTACCAGGGCATTCTGCGTCGGGCTGTAGCTGCCTTCGGCGGCGTGCACGCCATCACGGCCGTCCAGCACCCAGGCCGGCAGCGGGGCATTGCTCATGCTCTTGCCGGCGGCGATGTCGTCGGCGATCCACTGTGCCACCTGCTTCCAGCCAGCGGCCTGCCAGGTTTCGAACGGGCCCAAGGACCAGCCGTAGCCCCAGCGGATGGCCAGGTCGACGTCGCGCGCGGTTTCGGCGATATCGGCCAGGTGGTAGGCGCTGTAATGGAACAGGTCGCGGAAGGTCGCCCACAGGAACTGTGCGTGCGGGTGCTGGCTTTCGCGCAGCTTGGCGAACTTCTCGGCCGGGTTCTTGATCTTCAGGATCTCGACCACTTCCGGCGCGGCGACGCGGTCAGCCGGACGATAGTCCTGCTTCTCAAGGTCGATGACCATGATGTCCTTGCCGACCTTGCGGAAGATGCCGGCGCCGGTCTTCTGGCCCAATGCGCCCTTGCTGATCAGCGCGCCCAGCCATGCCGGTGCATTGAAGTACTTGTGCCACGGGTCGTCAGGCAGGGTGTCGCCCATGGTCTTGATGACGTGAGCCATGGTGTCCAGGCCGACCACGTCGGAGGTGCGGTAGGTGGCCGACTTCGGGCGGCCGACCAGCGGGCCGGTCAGGCCGTCCACTTCGTCAAAGCCCAGTCCGAACTGCTGGGTGTGGTGGATGGTCGACAGGATCGAGAACACGCCGATGCGATTGCCGATGAAGTTCGGGGTGTCCTTGGCGTAGACCACGCCCTTGCCCAGGTTGGTGGTCAGGAAGGTTTCCAGGCCTTCCAGCACCGACTTGTCGGTGGTCTTGGCCGGGATCAGCTCGGCCAGGTGCATGTAGCGCGGCGGATTGAAGAAGTGCACGCCGCTGAAGCGGTGGCGCAGCTCTTCCGGCAGCACGTCGGCCAGCTTGTTGATGCCCAGGCCCGAGGTGTTGGAAGCCAGCACCGCGTGTTCGTTCACGAACGGCGCGATCTTCTTGTACAGGTCCTGCTTCCAGTCCATCCGTTCAGCGATGGCTTCGATGATCAGGTCGCAGTCGCGCAGCTGCTCCACGCCGGAGTCGTAATTGGCCGGGGTGATGGCTTCGGCAAGTGCCTTGCTGGCCAGCGGGGCCGGGCTCAGCTTGCCCAGATTGGCAATGGCCTTGAGCACGATGCCGTCGGCAGGACCTTCCTTGGCGGCCAGGTCGAACAGCACCGTGTCGACGCCGGCATTGGTCAGGTGGGCGGCGATCTGCGCACCCATGACGCCTGCGCCCAGGACGGCGGCGCGGCGGACAAGCAGGGAATTGGACATATCGATAAACCTTTGGTCTGCGATGACGGTTGGATCAGGGAACGGCGGGGGAGGTCGGGGTGCGCACGCTGGCGCGGAACCCGGCTTCGGCGAAATGGATCAATTCCTGCGCGGCCTTGCGGCGGTGCTCGGCCTCGCTGATGTTGTGTGGGCGCTTGATCAGTCCGAAATCGGCCATGGCGTAGGTCAGGGAACCGGCCAGGAAGTCCAGGCGCCAGTACAGCTCTTCCTTGCTCAAGCCCGGCACACAGGCGCCGATGGCCTTGCCGAACTCGCGCAGCACGTGGCCGTAGTGGTCGGACAGGAACTTGCGCAGGTTGTCGTTCTTTTCGGCATAGGCGCGGGCGATGACGCGGACGAAAGCGCCGCCACTCTGGCGGTCCTGGGCCAGCGCCAGCGCCGGCTCGACGAAGGCGGCCAGCACGGCACGCAGATCACCGGGCTGGGTGCTGCGGGCCTGTTCCAGCTGGCCCAAGCGGGCGGCGGTCATCTCGTCCATGCGGCGGCGGAACACTTCATTGACCAGGTTGTCCTTGGATCCGAAGTGATAGTTGACCGCGGCGATGTTTACGTCCGCGTGACTGGTTACCTGGCGCAGCGAGGTGCCGGCAAAGCCGTACTGGGCGAACAGTTCCTCGGCCGCGCCGAGGATGCGGTCCTTGGTGGAGAAGCTGGCGGGTTTGCCCATGGCTGGCTCAATCAATCAAACGATTGTTTGGATCCTACGCCCGTCGTCTCGCTCAGGTCATGCTGCTATGCAGCATCATTCATCTGGCGCTGTGCAAAGCCCGGGGTCACCCGGTAGAATTAGCCACCGCAATTCAGGCTAAGCCCGCGTCCGCACGCGGGTTTTTTTAATGTACCCTCGGGCCAGCCGGCCCTTTACCGGAGAATTCCCATGGCGCTGGAGCGCACTCTTTCCATCATCAAGCCCGACGCCGTTGCCAAGAACGTGATCGGCGAAATCTACGCCCGCTTCGAAAAGGCCGGCCTGAAGGTCGTGGCTGCCAAGTACAAGCAGCTCTCGCGCCGTGAAGCCGAAGGCTTCTACGCCGTGCACCGCGAGCGTCCGTTCTTCAACGCCCTGGTCGAGTTCATGATCTCCGGCCCGGTGATGATCCAGGCCCTGGAAGGCGAGAACGCCGTGCTGGCCCACCGCGACCTGCTGGGCGCCACCAACCCGAAGGACGCTGCTCCGGGCACCATCCGCGCCGATTTCGCTGATTCGATCGACGCCAACGCCGCCCACGGTTCGGATTCGGTCGAGAACGCAGCCATCGAAGTGGCCTACTTCTTCGCCGCCACCGAAGTGGTTTCGCGCTAAGTAGAGGTTGAAGTCGTGAACGAGGTCGTACAGTCACCCGCCACCCAGCCGTTGCCGAAAACGGCAGCCACCGCTGGCAAGCAGAACCTGCTCGACCTTGATCGCGCGGGCCTGGAAAAGTTCTTCGTCGAAACCCTCGGCGAGCAGAAGTTCCGTGCCCATCAGGTGATGAAGTGGATCCACCATCGCTACGTCACCGATTTCGACCAGATGACCGACCTCGGCAAGTCGCTGCGCGCCAAGCTGCAGCAGCATGCCGAGGTCGTCGTCCCGAACATCGTGTTTGACAAGCCCTCCGCCGACGGCACCCACAAGTGGTTGCTGGCGATGGGCGTGGATGGCAAGAACGCCATCGAAACCGTCTACATCCCGGACAAGACCCGCGGCACGCTGTGCGTGTCCTCGCAGGTTGGTTGCGGCTTGAACTGCACCTTCTGTTCGACCGCTACCCAGGGTTTCAACCGCAATCTGACCACCGCCGAGATCATCGGCCAGGTGTGGGTTGCCGCCCGTCATCTGGGCAATGTGCCGCACCAGATGCGCCGCCTCACCAATGTGGTGATGATGGGCATGGGCGAGCCCCTGATGAACTTCGACAACGTCATCCGCGCGATGAGCATCATGCGCGATGACCTGGGTTACGGCCTGGCCAACAAGCGCGTGACCTTGTCGACCTCCGGCCTGGTGCCGCAGATCGATCGCCTGTCGGTCGAGAGCGATGTGTCGCTGGCGGTGTCGCTGCATGCGCCGAACGACGAGCTGCGTGAGACGCTGGTGCCGCTGAACAAGAAATACCCGATTGCCGAGTTGATGGCCTCCTGCGCGCGCTACCTGCGCGGCAACAAGAAGCGCGACTCGGTAACCTTTGAATACACCTTGATGAAGGGCATCAACGACCAGCCCGAGCACGCCCGCCAGTTGGCGCGGCTGATGCGTCAGTTCGACAACGCGGTGCAGGCCAAGGATTCGGGCAAGGTCAACCTGATTCCATTCAATCCGTTCCCGGGCACGCGCTATGAGCGCTCGGACGAGGAGCAGATCCGTGCGTTCCAGAAGATCCTGCTCGACTCGCAGGTGCTGACCATGGTGCGGCGTACCCGTGGCGACGATATCGATGCCGCCTGCGGCCAGCTCAAGGGGCAGGTGATGGATCGCACCCGTCGCCAGGCCGAGTTCAACCGGCTGCTGCAGGAACAGGAAGGCGGGGATGCGGTCGCCTGATCGCTGGCTGATTCTATTGGTTCTGGTCACGCTCACTGCGGCGTGCGGGCGGGACAATCTCAAGATCGGGCGTCCGCAGGTGGTTGCACCCGACTACAGCGTCAAGCAGGACAAGACCGCACACAAGCGGATGCGTTACCAGGAGTTCCTGCGCCTGTCGGCGGATCGCTTTGGGCGCGGCCAGTTGGACGAGGCGATGCAGTTCGCGCGCTCGGCGCAGAAGCTGCAGCCCGACACGCCCGATGCCTACACCCTGCAGGCGGTGATCGAGGGGCATAGGGGGCAGGTCGAGGCGGCTGGTGCGCTTTATCGCAAGGCTGCCGAGCTGGCGCCGCACCAGGGGGATGTTCTCAACAATTACGGCGTCTGGCTGTGTGGCAGCGGTCATCCGGCGGAGGCGCTGGTCTGGTTTGATCGTGCCTTGGCCGATCCGAATTACGGCGGGCGCGCCGATGCGTTGGCCAATGCCGGCGGCTGTGCGCTGGATGCCGGGCAGCGTGAGCGCGCCGAAGAGAATCTTCGCCAGGCCCTGGCGTTGGCGCCGGGCAACGCCTATGCGCTGGAGGCCATGGCCCGCAATGAGGTCCAGCAGGGGCGTTATTTCGAGGCCCGGGCCTTCTACCAGCGACGTTTGGCGGCTGCGCCAGCCACGGTTTCCGTGTTACAACTTGCCATTCAGATTGAAGAGCGACTCGGCGACAGGATGGCTGCCGGTCGGTTCCAACAGCGGTTGCGCGAAGAGTTTCCTTCTGCAGCAACCTCGAATCCCCAAGGCTGACGCATTGTGATCAATGATCCGGGTGTAAATGCTTTAGATGGTGTAATGGGTTGCGGCGAGCAGTTGCGCAAGGCGCGGGAGGCCGTCGGCTTGTCGCTTGACGAGGTCGCCGGCCAGTTGCGCATGCCTGTGCAGGTGGTTGCCGCGCTGGAAGCAGAGCAGTGGTCGCGGCTGGGGGCGCCGGTATTCGTGCGTGGCCAGCTGCGTAGCTATGCGCGACTGCTGAAGGTGGATCTGGGAGGGTTGCTGGAACAGGCGCGTATCGCGCCGGTCGAGCCGCCCAAGCTGGTCAGTCATACCCATACGCCGCGACTGAAGCGGGTTGCCGAGAATATCGGCCGCCGCGCGGTCTATGTGGTGATCACCGCGGTATTGGCGGTGCCCGTCTGGTACGTGATCAGTGGCAATTCCAATAGCGCGCCGCCGAGTACGGCCTCGCTGGATGTGGTGCCGGCCCCGGTCGCCGGCGCACAGCCGGCGGCGCCTGTTCAGGCGCCGGCGCATGCGCCGAGCACGGACAACGGTCCCTATATTGCCTCGATGGCGCCCATGGCACGGCCGGCGGCCGCCCCTGCGCCGTCCACATTGACCCTGAATTTCAAGGGGGACAGCTGGGTGGATATCACCGCGCCAGACGGTGCCACCGTCGAAAAGGCCTTGGTGCGCGCCGGCGAGAGCCGCAGTTTCGCGGCCGGCCAGGTGGGGCGGATGGTGCTGGGCAATGCGGCCGAGGTCGAGGTTCAGCAGGCGGCAGGTAACGTCGACCTGGGCCCGTACAAGCGCGGCAATGTGGCCCGCTTTACGGTATCCTCTGACGGCTCCGTGGCGCCGGTTTCACACTGAAACCAGGCGTCGAACAAAACAACAAGGCTCCCCGCCAGGGTGAGCGAGAGTACGCATGGCGATTGACGACCTGCTCGACGAGCACGAACAAAGCGAACGTGTCCGCACGTGGCTGCGCAAGAATGGCGCCGGGATTATCGGCGGAGTAGTTCTCGGTATTGGCGCTATTGCCGGTTGGCAGTGGTGGCAGAAGGAGCAGGTTGGCAAGCTGGCCGACGCCAACGCCCGTTACGAAGCGGTGTCGCGCAGTCTGCAGTCCAAGAACCTTGAGGAAGCAGCCAAGGAGGTTGCGGCCCTGGGTGGCGGCAAGGCAGGCATCTATGCCGACCTGGCCGCGCTGGAGCTGGCCAAGGCACAGGTCGAGGCCGGTAAGAGCGATGACGCGATCAAGACATTGCGCGCGCTCAAGGCCGAAGGCGAGTTCAAGACGCTGATCGACCAGCGCATCGCGCGCCTGATGATTGAAACCGGCAAGCCGCAGGAGGCGTTGACGCTGCTGGCCAACGCCGACGACAGCGCGGGGCTTGAGATCCGTGCCGACGCTCTGGTCGCACAGAACAAGCGCGATGAAGCGCGTGAACTGTACAACCAGGCGCTGGCCAAGCTGGACGTGGCTGCGCCGCAGCGCCGCTTGCTGGAAACCAAATTGATGGACGCCGGCGGTACCGTGGCTGATCCTGCAGCGGAGAAGAATTGATGAATTTCAAGCATGTTGCAGGGATTGCCTTGATCGCGGTGTCCCTGACCGGTTGTTCGACGGTCAAGGGCTGGTTCGCAGGCAAGGATGCAGCGGCAAAGAAGGCGCTGGAGCCGGCTGAGCTGACCAAGTTCGAACCTAGCGTCCAGGTCAGCAAGATCTGGTCGGCTAACGTCGGCAAGGGTGAGGGCCGTATTGGCCTGCGCCAGGCGCCGGTGGTGGCCGATGGCCGCGTTTACGCGGCGGCAGTGCAGGGAGGCGTGCACGCGCTGGACCTGCAGACTGGCAAGCAGGTCTGGGAATACAGCCCGGCCAAGGAAAAGAAGAAGCCCAAGCTGCGTCTTTCCGGTGGTCCGGGCGTTGGCGATGGCCTGGTGGTGATCGGCACGCTGGATGGGCAGGTGATCGCGCTGGACGCCGCCAATGGCAGCGAGAAGTGGAAGTCCAAGGTGACCGGCGAGGTAATCGCCGCGCCGGCGGTGGCCCAGGGCCTGGTGTTCGTGCGCAGCAATGATGGCCGCACGACGGCGCTGGATGCGGCTACCGGCGAGCAGCGCTGGTTCAATGCGCAGGAGCTGCCGTCGCTGACCGTGCGCGGCAATGCGCCGGTCGTGACCGGCCCTGGCGTGCTGTTCATCGGCAACGATGACGGTACCGTTGCCGCCTTGGCGATGCAGGATGGGCGTCCGCTGTGGGAGCAGATGGTAGGCACCCCGGAAGGACGTACCGAGCTGGAGCGCATGGCCGATATCGATGGCGCGCCGGTGTTGGAAGGCAATACGCTGTTTGTCACCAGCTTCAAGAACGAAACGATGGCCATTGAAGGCCCGACCGGTCGTCCGATGTGGTCGCGTGACCATGGCGGCGGCGGTGGTGTTGCGGTGTCCTCGGGTAATGTCGTGGTCACCGATGGCAAGGGTACGGTGTACGGCTTGGACAAGAGCTCAGGCTCTGCCATGTGGTCGCAGCAGGCGCTGGCGCGCCGCTCGTTGACCGGTGCTGCCATCCAGGGCGACTACGCCGTGGTTGGTGATTACAAGGGATATCTGCATTGGCTGCGGTTGAGCGATGGTGAATTGGCAGCGCGTGAGAAGAGCGGTGGTGATGCTCTGCTGGCGCAGCCGCTCGTCGCCGACGGCATCCTGCTGGTGCAGAACGTAGATGGGAAGCTGACCGCATTCCGGTTGGCCCAATAAGGAGTTAACGCGATGCTGCCTTTGGTCGCCCTGGTTGGACGGCCGAACGTCGGCAAGTCCACGATTTTCAATGCGTTGACGCGTACGCGCGATGCGCTGGTCCATGACCAGCCCGGGGTAACCCGTGATCGCAACTACGGCGTTTGCCGCACGGACGAGGACAATCCCTTCCTGCTCGTGGATACCGGCGGTATTGCCGGTGAAGAGGAAGGGCTGGCCGGCGCCACTGCGCGCCAGGCCCGAGCCGCCGCCGGTGAGGCGGATCTGATCGTATTTGTTGTTGACGCGCGTGATGGCACGTCGGCCCTGGATGACGAGATCCTGTCTTGGCTGCGCAAGCTTGCGCGGCCCACGTTGCTGTTGATCAACAAGATCGACGGTACGGACGAACATGCCGTTCGTTCGGAATTTGCCCGTTATGGGTTCAGCGAGATGTTGATGATCTCTGCCGCGCACCGGCAGGGCATCGATGACCTGGTTGATGAGATCGTCGAGCGTTTGCCGGAAGAAGGCACGGCCGAGACGCTGGACAACGACCCGGACCGCATCCGTATCGCCTTCGTTGGCCGCCCGAACGTGGGCAAGTCGACGCTGGTCAACCGCATCCTCGGCGAGGAGCGGATGATCGCCTCCGAAGTGCCCGGCACCACCCGCGATTCGATCGCGGTGGATCTGGAGCGCGACGGGCAGTTGTACCGCCTGATCGATACCGCCGGCCTGCGCCGCAAGTCACGCGTGGACGAGGTGGTGGAGAAGTTCAGCGTGGTCAAGACGCTGCGCTCGATCGAGCAGTGCCAGGTGGCGGTGTTGATGCTGGACGCCCACGAAGGTGTGACCGATCAGGATGCCAGCGTGTTGGGCGCGTTGCTCGATGCCGGTCGCGCGTTGGTCATTGCGATCAACAAGTGGGACGGTTTGAGCGAGTATGACAAGCAGCAGGCCGAGACCCTGTTGTCGTTGAAGCTGGGCTTCGTGCCATGGGCCGAGAATGTGCGGATTTCCG
Source organism: Stenotrophomonas sp. STEN033 (assembly GCF_056856655.1). Taxonomy (NCBI): domain Bacteria; kingdom Pseudomonadati; phylum Pseudomonadota; class Gammaproteobacteria; order Lysobacterales; family Lysobacteraceae; genus Stenotrophomonas; species Stenotrophomonas sp. STEN033. The sequence goes on along the minus strand of NZ_JBXFWM010000018.1, from coordinate 5,094 downwards.
CACTGCATGGCTCGGGCCTGCGTGAGCTGTTCAAGGCAGTGCATCGCGCGCATGCCTCGGCGACGCACGAATTCAGCACGGCCGAAGTCAACAAGGCGCTGGAAGTGGCCTATGAAGCCAATCCGCCGCCGAGCATCCGTGGCCACGTCTCCAAGCTGCGTTACGTGCACCCGGGTGGCAGCAATCCGCCGACCTTCATCGTGCACGGCACGCGCCTGAAGGAGCTTCCGGATTCGTACAAGCGCTATCTGGAGAACTTCTTCCGCAAGCGTTTCAAGCTGGTGGGTACGCCAGTGACCTTCCTGTTCCGTGAGGGTGCCAACCCGTACGAGGGCAAGAAGAACGTGCTGACGGATCGCCAGGTCAAGGCCAAGCGACGCCTGATGAAGCACGTCAAGGGCAGGAAGTGACTCCGGCCCGGGCCGCGGTTCAGGCGTACTGGGTGATGTAGACAAAAGCGGCCGAAAGGCCGCTTTTGTTTTTGGTGTGTTGAGTGGGGTAGGGCGTTCGATCTGGCCGACGTTCCCACTAAATGATTTCGTCATTCCCGCGCAGGCGGGAATCGCTCTTGCTCTTGCTTGTAGAGAGGGCGTGGGTGCAATTGGAAGGGCGAAGGCGGAGATCAAAGCAAAAGCAGGAGCAGGAGCAGGAGCAAGAGCAAGAGCAGGAGCAAGAGCAGGAGCAAGAGCGATTCCCGCCTGCGCGGGAATGACGAGCTTAAAAAAGCCCCAAAGCCCAAAGCCCAAAGCTCAAAGCCCAAAGGCGTTCCTCCTTTGGCTCCCGTTTGGTCGATAATCCAGCCATGAGCATTCGCGAACTGACCCCGGAACTGGCACGTGCCCGCCAAGCAGATGGCGCATTGCTGATCGACGTGCGCGAGGCGCACGAGCGGGCAGGGGGCATGGCCGAAGGTGCCATCGGCATTGCAAAGGCGGAGCTGCTTGCCAGCCCTGCGTTGCACCTGCCGGCACCCGAGCGCGAGATCCTGCTGATCTGCCAGAGCGGCAAGCGTTCTGCGGACGCCGCACAAGCGCTGCAGGATGCCGGCTTCACCAATCTGTCTTCGGTAAGTGGTGGCACAGTTGCCTGGCGGACCGCAGGCCTGCCCCTGGTTCAGCCCATGCTGGATGCGGGTGAGCGCGATTTCTATGACCGCTACTCGCGGCATCTGCTGCTGCCGCAGGTGGGCGAAGCGGGCCAGCGCCGCTTGCAGCAATCGCGGGTGTTGCTGCTGGGCGCTGGTGGCCTGGGGGCGCCGGCGGCGTTCTACCTGGCTGCAGCCGGGGTAGGGCGGCTGCGCATCGTCGATGACGACGTGGTCGAGCGCAGCAACCTGCAACGGCAGATCGTCCATACCGACGCGAGCTTGGGGAGGGCGAAGGTGGACTCCGCGCGACAGCGCCTGACGGCGCTGAACCCGCACATCGAGGTGGAGGCGATCGCTGAGCGCGTGACCTCGGCCAATGTCGATGTCCTGTTGCAGGGGGTGGACGTGGTGCTGGACGGCTCGGACAACTTCCCGCTGCGCTACCTGCTCAATGACGCCTGCATCAAGCACGCCAAGCCGCTGGTGTATGCGGCCATCGAGCGTTTTGATGGGCAGGTGAGTGTGTTCGATGCGGGCCGCCAACGCGGTGTCGCACCGTGCTACCGCTGTCTGTTCCCGGAGCCACCGCCGCCTGAATTCGCGCCCAACTGTTCCGAGGCCGGGGTGCTGGGTGTACTGCCGGGGCTGGCCGGGGTCATGCAGGCAACCGAGGTGCTGAAGCTGCTGCTGGATATCGGCGAACCGTTGACGGGGCGTCTGCTGCGTTTCGATGCCCTGCAGATGCGATTCCGCGAGACCCGCGTGCACGCCGATCCTGCCTGCACGTTGTGCGCGCCTGGCGTGCCGTTTCCGGGGTATATCGACTACGCGGCATTCTGTTCGCATTCGCCATGAGTGGAATGACGCAGATGCAGACCGGTTCTGCACGCATTTTGCTTTATCGTGCGCCTAGACGATTACAAGGCGGTGCGGCATGGCAGCGGAGTCCTCACAGGAACTGGTAAAGGTAGTTGCGCTGCTTGGCGCTGCAGTGGTCGCTGTTCCCTTGTTCAGGCGGCTCGGTCTGGGTTCGGTGTTGGGCTACTTCGTCGCCGGCTTGGCCATTGGGCCGTTTGGCTTCGGTTGGTTCTCCGATCCGCAGGCGATCTTGCATGTGGCTGAGTTGGGCGTGGTGATGTTCCTGTTCGTGATCGGCCTGGAAATGCGCCCGTCGCATCTTTGGAGCCTGCGCGGCGAGATCTTCGGGCTGGGCACGGCCCAGATTGTTACCTGTGCGGTAGTGCTGACCGGCGTCGCAATGCTGTTCGGCTACCGCCCGCAGATCGCCTTCATCGCTGCCGCTGGTTTTGTACTGACCTCTACCGCAGTGGTGATGCAGTTGCTCGGGGAGCGCGGCGACCTGACGCTGCCGTCCGGACAGAAGATCGTCTCCATCCTGCTGTTTGAAGACTTGCTGATCGTGCCGTTGCTGGCCGTGGTGGCTTGGATGGCGCCGGCGCAGGTTGGTGCGCACGAAGGCTCGCGTTGGGCGAGCATCGCCATCGGTGCGGGAGCCATCGTTGGACTGGTGCTGGTGGGCCGCTATCTGCTCAACCCCCTGTTCCGCATCCTTGCTGCCGCCAAGGCGCGCGAGGTGATGACGGCGGCCGCCTTGCTGGTGGTGTTGGGGGCGGCATTGCTGATGCAGCTGGGTGGGCTGTCGATGGCGATGGGGGCGTTCCTGGCCGGTGTACTGCTGTCCGAATCCACCTTCCGCCATCAGATCGAGGCGGATATCGAGCCCTTCCGCGGCATCCTGCTCGGCCTGTTCTTCCTCAGCGTCGGCATGGCCTTGGATCTGTCGGTGGTTGCGGCCAACTGGAAGGTGATCGCGCTGCTGGTGCCTGCAATGATGCTGGCCAAGGCGATCTGCATTTACGGTGTGGCGCGGGTGATGGGCAGTGACCACCGGCAGGCGCTGGATCGCGGCGTACTGATGGCGCAGGGCGGCGAGTTCGCCTTCGTGTTGTTTGCCGCCGCTGCCACCACCGGCGTGATCGATGCCAAGGTCAACGCCAACCTCACCGCGGTGGTGGTGCTGTCGATGGCGCTGACGCCGTTGTGCATGCTGGTGTATCGGCTGCTGGTGAAGGAAGGTGAGGTCTCGACCGATGGCGTGGATGCGGCCGACGGACTCAGTGGTAGCGTCCTGGTGATTGGTTTCGGTCGCTTCGGCCAGGTCTCCAGCCAATCACTGCTGGCGCGCGACGTGGACGTGACCATCATCGACAACGATATCGAGATGATCCGCAGCGCCAGCCGTTTCGGCTTCAAGATTTATTACGGTGATGGCACGCGATTGGACGTGCTGCGCGCCTCCGGTGCCGAAACCGCACGCGCGATTGCGGTCTGCATCGATGATCGTGCTGCCGCGGATCGCATCGTCGAGCTGGTGCGTCACGAGTTCCCGCTGGCCAAGCTGCTGGTGCGCTCGTTCGACCGTGAGCATTCGTTGTCGTTGATACATGCCGGGGTGGATTTCCAGATCCGCGAAACATTCGAATCGGCGGTGGAATTCGGGCGTGCGGCACTGATGCAGCTGGGTGTGGATGAGGACGAGGCCGATGTGGTCGCGCGCGAGATCCGCCGCCGTGACGCTGAGCGCTTCGAGCTGGAAATGGCCGGCGGCGGGCTGCAGGCGGACACCGGGCTGATGTACCGCAATACGCCCGGTGCGCCGACGCCGACGCCGTTCACGACCCCGCGGCGTGAAGCGCGTCCGCTCAATCCTGACGCCATTGCCGGCGCCGGGGAGCCGGCCGCTGCCGATCCAGGCGGGGCGCCGGGGTCATGACAAGGTGTGGCGATGGCCGGAATCAGGGACAATAGCCGCCCCCGTGTTCACCGCCATGCCCCATGACTGTCCTCGCCGACGCCTCCACGCAGACCTCCCGCATCCTTGATGGCCGCCGCATCGCCGAGGAACTGCTCGACGATTTGAAGGTGCGCGTCGATGCCCGCCTGGCCGCTGGCGGCGCCCGGCCCGGTCTGGCCGTGGTGCTGGTAGGCGGCGACCCGGCGTCCTCGGTATACGTGCGCAACAAGCGCCGTGCCGCCGAGAAAGTCGGCATCGAGGCCTTTGACTACGACCTGCCGGAAGGTACCAGCGAGGCCCAGTTGCTGGAGCTGATCGACCAGCTCAACGCGGATCCCAAGATCCACGGCATCCTGATCCAGCTGCCATTGCCGGGCATTCCCGATGCCAACCGCCTGATCCAGCGCATCGATCCGCGCAAGGACGTGGACGGCTTCCACCCGCAGAACGTGGGTCACCTGGTTCTCCGCGAATTCGGCCTGCGGCCGTGCACCCCGCGTGGCATCACCACGCTGCTCGGCCATACCGACCAGCCGGTACGCGGCCGCAATGCCACCATCGTCGGTGTCAGCAACCATGTCGGCCGGCCGATGGGCTTGGAACTGTTGATCGCCGGTTGCACGGTGACCAGCTGCCACAAGTTCACCCCCAAGGACGTGCTGGAACAGGCCGTACGCAACGCCGACATCCTGGTCGTCGCGGTTGGTATTCCGCAGCTGATTCCGGGTGAATGGGTGAAGCCGGGTGCCGTGGTGATCGATGTCGGCATCAACCGCCTGGATGATGGCCGCCTGGTCGGCGATGTCGGCTTCGATGCAGCAGCGCAGCGGGCCAGCTGGATTACCCCGGTGCCGGGTGGCGTTGGCCCGATGACGGTTGCCACGCTGATGCAGAATACGATCGAAGCGGCCGAGGCCAGCGCCGAAGGTATGAAGTTCTAAGGCCCTGTAGTGCCGAGCCATGCTCGGCAGGGGCTTTCCCGGCACAGCATGAATGTAGTGCCGAGCCATGCTCGGCAGGGGCTTTCCCGGTACAGCATGAATGTAGCGCCGAGCCATGCTCGGTAAGGGGCTTTCCCGGCGCAGCATCAGCGTAGTGGGGGGCCCGGGGTAGCCGGGGGCGCGGGCGCGGGGGCCCAGGCGCGGGCGCCGGGGGGGCGGCCCGGCGCCGGCGGCGGGGCCCGCCCCGCCCC